>CAZPMM010000115.1:0-6179 GCA_964587405.1 uncultured Rikenellaceae bacterium | reverse complement strand
CTGCATAATCGCATACATAATAATATTCTGAAAAAAGGTAAAATGATGTTAACCGATGCCGGAGCCGAAACGGCTCTTCATTATGCATCGGATATCACCAGGACCACGCCCGTGGGTGGTAAATTCAGTACCATGCAGAAGGAATTATACGAAATAGTCCTTAAGGCAAATATTGAAGCAATAAATGCAACACGTCCGGGTGTCTCAAACCGCGATATCCATATTCTTGCCTGTAAAATACTGGCATCCGGATTAAAGGATCTTAAACTGATGAAGGGCGATGTCGAAGAAGCAGTTATTCTAGGAGCTCATACACTGTTCATGCCTCACGGTATTGGCCATATGCTTGGTCTGGATGTCCATGATATGGAAGCTCTTGGAGAAAACAATGTAGGATATAATAATAAAAACAAGAAAAATGATCAATTCGGACTGGCATTCCTGAAGTTTACACTTTCATATGTGCCCGGAAATGTTTTTACGATAGAACCAGGCTGTTATTTTATTCCGCAACTTATTGAAAGCTGGAAAGCTGAAAAAAAACATGCAGATTTTATAAATTATGACAATATAGGTAAATATATGTCAATCGGCGGTATTAGGATTGAAGACAATATTCTCATCACCAGTGAAAGTCATAAATTGCTTGGTAAGCCAATCCCAAAAACTGTGGAAGAAATAGAAAATATTTGTTCTTAAGTCAGTTCCCCGGCATGGAAATCATTTTAGCCTTGCAGCAATTACATAATGTTGTCAGTAAGCTTTGTTGAATCAATTTGTTTTATAATCGGCAATGACACTCAACGTCTGTAACACATTTTGATTGTTTTTTATAGCAGTGTCAATAATGGCTCTTTCGGAACCATTATTATCAGGAGAAACTGATAATGTTAATTTCGACAAGAAAATAGTTAATAACACCTTATTTTTTATCTTTAAATACTCTAAACTCTAGCTTACTTAAGTACTGATTTGTTACACTAAATTAATTATGAAGAAATTTTTCAATTTCAGAAAAGGGAGGATCAGTTATTCTGATGAGGGTGAAGGTGATGTCTTAGTACTTGTTCACGGATATCTTGAGACATCAGCGATATTTAACAACTTTGCCGGTAAGCTAGCGAAAAGGTTCAGGGTCATTTCCGTTGATCTGCCGGGTCACGGCGGATCAGATATATTCGGAGAAACTCATACAATGGAATTCATGGCTGCTGCAATAAAGGATCTCCTTGAAAATGCTGCTACCGGGAAGATATTCCTTACCGGTCATTCAATGGGTGGATATGTGACTCTAGCTTTTGCTGACCTGTTTCCTGAAAAATTGAATGGATATTGTCTTTTTCATTCTCATCCTTTTGCAGATACACCGGAAGTTGTCGAAAGAAGAAAAATGGAGATAAGACTTATCAATGCAGGGACAAGGGATATGTTTTTTGAGGGCAGTATAAGGAAGATGTTCGCCACAGATAACATTGATAAATTCAATACAGAGCTTAAAAGGTCAAAAGAGATTTCAGCTACAATTCCGGATCAGGCTGTTATTTCCGTTCTTAACGGTATGATGGTCAGACCTTCGAGACTTTATGTGATGGAAGAGGGGAAGGTTCCATGTTTTTGGATTCTCGGGGCCATGGATAATTATATTGACTGGTACCAGATACAGACCAGAGTAAAGCTTCCGGATAATGCCCGTGTTTTAGTTCTGAAAAATTCCGGACATATGGGATTTATTGAGGAAGAGGAACTTGCTTTGGAAAAGATTTCGGAATTTGTCATAGGATTGAGACAATAAACCATATTCCCGCGATTGAGATAACTTTTGTAAACGAAAAAAGCTATCCGCCTTTCAGTGGGGGAAGAAGGGCTATTCGAATAAGAAATCATTATACGGATACCGTGTAATATGAATCCGTTTTACTTCATCATATAAAATTATCTTAAGTTCATCAAGGTTATTTCTGGTCTTTGCAGAAATAAAAACGGTCTTATGATTCCTGTCATTTGCCATCCATGTCTTCTTCAGATCTGACAATGAATAATTCTCTTTCTTAATGGGTGTGAGATCATCATTATCCTTTGGAACATAAGAAAATGCATCTGTCTTGTTAAAAATAATAATTGATGGTTTGTCTGAAGAATTCAGATCAATGAGAGTTTCATGAACAACTTTTATCTGGTCTTCAAAGCGGGGATGAGAAATATCTACCACATGTAGAAGAAGGTCAGCTTCTCTTACTTCGTCCAGAGTAGATTTAAATGATTTTACAAGATCGTGAGGCAGTTTACGTATAAATCCTACAGTGTCGGAAAGCAAAAAGGGAAGATTTCCGATCACCACCTTGCGAACTGTGGTATCAAGAGTGGCAAAGAGCTTGTTTTCAGCAAAGACCTCCGATTTGCTGAGGAGGTTCATTAAAGTGGATTTTCCCACATTTGTATATCCCACCAGTGAAACCCTTACCATTTTCCCACGGTTTTTCCGCTGTGTTGACATCTGGACGTCAATTTTTTTTAACTGTTCCTTTAGTGAAGTGATCCTGGCCCTGATTATTCTGCGGTCTGTTTCGATCTCCGTTTCTCCAGGACCTCTTAAACCGATCCCTCCTCTCTGCCTCTCAAGGTGCGTCCACATCCTTCTCAATCTGGGTAAAAGATATTGATATTGTGCCAGTTCAACCTGTGTTCTTGCATGACTTGTTCTGGCTCTGCGGGCAAAAATATCAAGAATAAGGTTTGTCCGGTCTATTACCCGGCATTTAAGAGCATTTTCTATATTCCTGAGCTGAACAGGGGTGAGTTCATCATCAAAAATAGCAATATCAATACTGTTAGCAGCAACAAATCCGGCTATTTCGGCTGTTTTTCCCGAACCTACAAAGGTGGAAGGATTGGGAACATTAAGTTTCTGAATGAAACGTTGAATGGGAATTGCTCCGGCAGTTTCCGCAAGAAATGCTAATTCATCAATAAATTCATTTGTTTCATATTCGTCCTGTCCGGGATAATTGATACCGACTAATATTGCTCTTTCTGCCGGAATATCTGTTTCTATCATATTAAATAATCAACATCCTGCTGGACTGAATTGATTCCCAGATAGCTTTTTTCAATGATTCCGAGCATCGCATTATCATTTCGATATCAGAGGGAAATGGTATTATCTGGCTTTTGGTTTTGGCAAGTTGCCTTGAATCCAGAGCTTCTATATCCCCGATAGCTCTTGCAGAAATATTTTCAAATATTGAATGAGTGCCAACAGGATTTTTTTTCAGTAATTTATTAGGATTTGCCTGTATTATTTCAATGTCTGCATTAATCTGGCAGGATTTTGTCTGCAATGTGGATATCAAAGCACATTGAAGAGTTTTGTATTTTTTCATTTTGATGCTGTTTCCCAGACTGTCTCTCATAACATTTCCTTTCTGATCGAGCTGAAATGTAAATCCATCTTCAACATCTTTTTTGATGAGAGAATCAATCTGTGATGTCTGATCAGGGCTGACAATGATATTTTTGAGATTGATATTTATAAAATAATCATACTGTGTTTCCTCGTCGAGTGTAATTGTATGGAATTCAACCCATTCACTATTCAAAGCCTGAAGATTAAGGTTCAACATTTCTTCTTCGAATTCCTGAGGGAATCTGATCATGGTATTATTCTGTAAGGAAACAAATACCCTGCTCATACCCAGTTCTTTTGCTTCCATTATCTTGTTTTCAATTCCATCATAATCACCAACATATTCCTTAGCCCGCATAAATTCGTAAAATGCCTGTCTGTATGAATCCTTCAGACAATTTTTCATCAGTTCAATTCCATGAGTATAATAGAAATCGGCTGATTTCCTTTTGGCAGAGATCATTTCCTGCAGATAATCCGTAAAAGGAAATTCAATTGTCCTGCCTCCGGAACGTAAAGGAAGAACAGTTCTTACCAGTGACTGTCTGTCGTTGAGTCGTTTATATATCTGGTATATCTCATCATAATTCTGAGGTCTTCCTTCCATTTTAAGGAATCTGATTCTTTCAAGATCTTGTTCATTTACAATGGCATAAGATCGTTCAAGTGTTGTGATCTGTTTTGAATCATTTGGATTTTTCCGAAGCTGTTTTACAGCTTCGGAAATAGCAACGTCATAATTACCTCTTTCAAGTTGTTTTTTTGAAGAACTGCATCCGGATAACATTACCGATAATGCAAAGATTAATGTTAGATTCCTTTTCATATTACTTACATTGACTCAGGCGAAAGATAAGAAAAACATTTATTATGACAAACATAGCAAAGCCGGAACTTATCCAAAAGTTTTAGCATTCAGATTACAAAGCTGAGCCAGAGTGAATAACGAACCCTTACAGGCTGACCTCTCTGTAACCCTGGAGTCCATTTTGGAGATGCTTCAATTGCCTTTACAGCTTCATTATCAATAAGAGGGTCAACACCCTTAACAACGGTTACATTGCTTACTGCCCCGTCAGCCTCTACGATGAAAGTCAGGAATATTCTTCCCTGTATTTTCTTATAAATAGCTTCCTGCGGATAGTTAGTTCTTTTCTGAACCCATTCGCGGAAGCGGTTAATATCACCGCCTCTGAATGAAGGCATTACTTCAACAAAGAAGAAAGGTTCGTCAGTAGGGATACCTCCTGTACCATCTCCGTCAAATATTCCATCACCGAAACCAAAACCTTCATTTTCAACAGTTTCTTCGCCGGAGTTGGCTATTATCTCATCTGTTGATACCGGAGCCTGAACCTCAGGCATGACAGTATCAATTACTTCGGGGGCAACATATTTTACAGCTTCCTGAACGGATTTTAATTCACGTGGAGGAGAAACCGGAGGTATATAAATCTGGTCGGGAGGAGGTTCAAGATTATCCATTGTTATGTTCACATATCTCATTCCTCCGGCAAGAATCCTGTCGTTTGATGGTCTTGAAATAAAAGGGATCAGTACAGTTAAACATCCTATAAGAATTGCTGAGATTAAACCGATGAGCAATGCTGAAAAATAACCTTTTCTGAGTTTATATGCACCATAATCCTTGTTTCTGCCTGCGAAGATAATTTCATCAAAACCTGGTATGTTTTCAAGCAAAGGCATTCTTTATTGTAAATGTGGGGCAAAATTACAAAATAGCGTATTACTGACAAAACGAACGGAGAGTCATATAGAATGTTTTATTAGTATTGATATTTTATATAAATTTGTTCGGTTTTATCCGGAGAGGATAAAATGAGAATTGTTTTTTAAACGGGGGTTTAGCTCAGTTGGCTAGAGCGTTTGACTGGCAGTCAAAAGGTCAGGGGTTCGATTCCCCTAATCTCCACAATGCTCCACGTATAGCACAAAATATTATTGATACACCCAAATTGATAGGTACAAGAAAGTGCTGCTTTCTCTCCAATATTTTCCAAAGAACTAACTTTAAAACAAAGATATAAAAATGCTCCCAGACCTTTAAAGGTTATGGAGCGATAATTAATCCATTAAAATTTTAGTAATTCATTAACCCAAAGGCTAATAGGTACGCACTAATAATGTAACAGAAACTTAACAAGATTAAGTTGACTTTTCGTGCTGACAATTTTATTTTTGATACCTTCCCAGTTTTTTTAAATAAACAGTTCCTAATGAAGTAGTATTCCATTAAATAATACTTTATGACATTTCTTATCATTGTTATTGCGCTCACACTTGTTTTTGATTTTATCAATGGATTTCACGATGCCGCAAATTCAATTGCGACAGTTGTGTCAACAAAAGTGCTTTCACCAGCAGCTGCTGTAGCACTTGCAGCAGTTTTTAATTTTCTTGCGTTTCTTATTTTTCCTTTAAAAGTTGCAACAACGATTGGCAAAGGAGTTATTAATCCTGAAATTGTAACTTTATCATTAATATTATCTGCAGTTGTTGCTGCAATTATCTGGAATCTATTAACATGGTGGATGGGTATCCCTTCAAGTTCTTCTCATACTTTGGTTGGTGGATTAGTTGGTGCTGCAATTGCAAGCAGTGGTTTTGGTTCAGTTGTTTTTGCGGGAGTTCTTAAAATTGTCATTTTTATAGTAGTAGCACCTATTTTGGGAATGATTATGTCTTTTATTATTTCAGTAATAGTACTCCATATCGTGAAAAATCAAATCCCTGCACGTGTTGATAAGTATTTCAG
>CAZPMM010000114.1:0-6207 GCA_964587405.1 uncultured Rikenellaceae bacterium | reverse complement strand
TACATGAATATCTGTATATTATAAAATCACCACAGAAGGGGTGACGAAAACAGGAGACAGGTTATTTTCTTCTTAATTCCAAAAGCATATTTTTGCCACCATCAAATATTTTATCTGCCATTTCTTTTATTGCTCTGATTGTTCTATAAACAGTTGTATGGCATGATTCTATTGTCAAGTCTAAAATCAAAGAAATTTCTTCGTAAGAAAGTTTGCAATTAAAACGCAAAAAAAGAATCTCTCTTTGTTTTGAAGTAAGATTTCTTATGCAATGCCTTATTATTTTATTAATATAGTCAGATTGTTCTTTGTCAATAATATCCTGCTCCGGATTGGCAAAAAAATCAAATTCCTCATTTATTTCCACCAATTCTAATCGACTTTGTTTTATTAAATTGTTTTTCAATTGATTGCGAAATGACTTCAGTAAATAACCCGACAGATTATTAACCATCCCTAATGATTTACCGGATTTTAACAAATTAAAAAAAAGGGTTTGTATAGAATCTTCAACCAACTGTCTATCTCTGGTATGCTTTAAACCATAGTTGAATAACAAATCATAAAAATCAAAATAAATGACCGAAAGAGATTCTTTATCACCATCTTTTCTGAATCTGTCCCATAATGAAAGATATAATTCATTACTTTTTAACATGCCCTATAATGATTTCTTGATTTAAGTCAGAAATGGTTTTATATAACATCATGGAATTTCTAAAGACAAGTTTTTGCTCGGTTAATAATACTTCAAAAGTATATATTGGATTTTTTAAAACCAATTATACCCTCTCCTTGTTTATATTTAATCATATACAAAGTATATCTTTCACGTCTGGGCATATTTTTCCCATTGCAACCTCTATTTTTAATTGAGTACAGCGACAAATATTGTCAAATGATGTAATTGATGTTGC
The DNA here is from genome assembly GCA_964587405.1 of uncultured Rikenellaceae bacterium. Classification (GTDB taxonomy): domain Bacteria; phylum Bacteroidota; class Bacteroidia; order Bacteroidales; family VadinHA17; genus LD21. Next base: position 5,290 of record CAZPMM010000114.1, on the reverse strand, counting down.
CTCTTTTCCGGGGTTGCCTGAAGGCTATTGTCATAACCGTGGCTTGCACCCATATGGTTCGGTATACGGAACAAAACAGAACAACAAAATGATTACCTTGACTCAAGAACATAAATCGAACATATTTCCTGCTTTTTGGATTTATGCAGAATAATTAATCAATATAACTTAACTTTGATAAAAATTATATAATGATGGAAAAATTATCACTTAGCCGCAGAAAATTCGTGAAGAATACATCATTGGGCGTTGCAGGCGCTGCATTATCGGCAAATAACATTACATCATTCTATGCAAATGTCATTCAGGATAAAGACAAACCTGCATTGCTTGGAGGTGTACCAGTACGTACCAAAGACAGGATACTTGGAGCATCATGGCCAATTTATGATGAATCTGACATTCAAATGTATCTCGATGCTTTTAAAAGCAATATATGGTCGGAATACAGCAATATTGAAAGAGAAAGAGTATTTCAGGTTGAGAAGAAATATGCTGCACTGATGGGTGTAGATTACTGTGTTGCAACAAGTTCGGGTACTGCAGCCCTGGAAACTGCCCAGCGTGCAATCGATATCGGCCCTGGAGATGAGGTAATTACCCAGACAAACACTTTCATTGCAACTGCACTTTCAACATTTAATCTGTTTGCAATTCCGGTATTCATTGATTCTGATCCCGAGACATTTATGATAAATGCCGATCTTATTGAGGAACGTATCAATGAAAATACAAGGGCAATAATTCCTGTTCATATCGGAGGAGCTGCTGCAGATATGGACAAAATAATGGCAATTGCCAAAAAGCATAATCTCATCGTGATCGAAGATGCATGCCAGGCACATATGGGTGAATGGAGAAATAAAAAACTGGGCAGTATAGGTGACATGGGATGTTTCAGCTTCCAGGCAGGTAAAAGCCTTTGCAGCGGTGAAGGCGGAGCAGTTATAGGGAATAATGAATATCTCATGGCCAAAGCCAAAGCTTATACTCATATAGGAAAAGATCCTAGAAATAAAGGAAGAGTATTCACCGGATCAAATTTCAGGATGACGCCTTTTCAGGCAGCTATCCTGACAGGTCAGATCAGACGAATTGAAGATCAAAGTAAATTACGTGATGAAAATGCCGCGTATCTTGAAAAATTATTAGGTGAAATTAAAGGGGTAAGACCGGTAAAAAAATATCCCGGACAAACGAGACGGGGATATTATATTTACCAGATGATCTATGATAAAGAATATTTCAATGGTTTGTCAAAACCAAAATTTCGTGAAGCAATGAGAGCTGAAGGCATTGCTTTCGGCAATGGCATTGACTCTTCTCTTCACAGCAATCCATTTATTGAAACATATTTCAACCATAGAGCATTTAAAAAGATCTATTCAAAGGAGAGACTCGATAAGTACAGAAAAGAAAACCTTTGTCCGGTTAACGAAATGATTGACAGGGAAACAGGTCTGTCACTGGGTCAGAGAGTATTTCTCGGAACCTCAAAGGATATGGAAGATATAGTCACTGCAATAGTCAAAATCCAGAAAAACTCTGCCGCTCTGCTCTGAACGGTTAGCAAAACATTATTCATACCCTTTACCACGGGATTGCAAAATTCGCACGAAGACACAGAGGATTTTCAGAAACGCAACTGCAATAATTGGATCTGAATTTTATAAATATGTTTTTTAATGAAATTTTTAAATAACAAAGAATCATGAACAGTAAAATAACTAAATCCGTTCTTTTTGGGTGCTTTATACTGCTATTAACCTGTGTTGGAAATTATAGGGTAAAAGCACAGAACAATGTCGGCTCAAAAGAAAATACCATAGATGGAAAAGTATTTAGGGCCGGAGCATCTATAAGTACCATAACGCCAGATATAGGCGGTGATATCATAGGAGGATTTAATCCTATTGAATCAAAACATATTCACGATGATTTACACGTTCGTTGTCTTATATTGGATAACGGCAACACTAAGTTAGCTTTTATTGTTGCTGAGCTGCTCGGATTACGTCAGAATCTTGTAGAAAAAATAAAGCAATCTGTTTACAAAGAATCAGGGATTCCAGGAGAAAATGTGATTATATCGGCTGTTCACACTCATTCGGCTACCAGTGCTATGGGAATAGGTGATAACCGTAGAAAATGGGATGGTGACGAAACTTTTGACGATTACCAGATGTTTGTTATAAGACGTTCTGTCGATGCTGTTAAAATTGCACTCAATAATTTGGAACCTGCACGGATTGGCTGGGGGGTCGGGAATGTTCCCGAACATGTTTTTGTGCGCCGCTGGAAAATGAAAAAACCCTATATAAATCCATTCGGAAAAGAAGATGTAGTGGTTATGAATCCGGGGCATACAAATCCTGATCTGTTGGAACCATCAGGAAAAACGGATCCTGAAGTTTCATTTATATCTGTTCAGTCGACACAAGGAAAACCAATAGCCTTACTGGCAAATTATTCGTTACATTATGTAGGTGGGGTTCCCGGGAAAGATATATCTGCCGATTATTTTGCCGTTTTTGCAGATCGTATCCAGGAATTATTAAAAGCTGACAGGCAAGATCCTCCCTTCGTAGGAATAATGACCAACGGTACGTCGGGAAATGTAAATAATATTAATTATGCAAAGCCTGCAGAAAAAAATTTACCTTACGCCAAAATGCAGCGTGTAGCTGATGACGTGGCACGTGAGGTATTTCGGGTCCTTAACACAATCCAATATCACGATTGGGTTCCTTTACAGGCCAAAGCGACCAATGTTCCAATGAAAGTACGGAAACCCGACAAAGAAATGGTAGAGTGGGCAAACAAAACTATAAATAAGTCTGATGATGTAAAACCAATTCATCGTCTTGAAAAAGTATATGCGAACAGAATATTGTATCTTTTGAATTGGCCTGACCAGATAAATGTCTTTTTACAGGTTTTTCGCATCGGGGATTTAGGAATAGCAACTTCTCCTTTTGAAACATTCACAGATACAGGGCTTGCCATCAAAGCCAAAAGTGTATTTAAGCCTACATTTACAATCTCTTTGGCAAATGGATATCTTGGTTACCTGCCTACACCGGAACAACATGAACTGGGAGGATATGAAACGTGGATGGGTACCAATAATGTGCAAAAGGATGCATCTGTTATCATGGAAGCTAAATTACTGGACATGCTTAAAAATTTAAAATAAGATTATCAATTGGTAAAAGAGACGGTTAAAAACAGAAACCAAATGTGGAATGAAAATTAGTAAAACATGGAAAATAAGTATGGAAAAACAGAAACTCAACTCTATTTCCCGCCGCCAATTTATTGGTAGCGTCATGCTGGTTACAACAACAAGCACACTGTCAGATGCGTTATTAAGTGCATGTAACACATTTTCCAAAACCTCTCCATGGTTGATAGGATGTTATACTCGAGCATGGGGAAATCGTAATTACTTGATAGCGTTGGACGGAATGGTTGAAACGGGGTACGAGTACGTGGGTCTAAGCACTCACGACAAAGGAAGGGTGATCGATAGGGATACGGCTCCCGATATTGCGTTTCAAGTGGGTGAAGAGATCAAGAAAAGAGGACTAAAACTTGTAACTTTATCAGGTGGGGCATTTGATCCCAACGCAACGGTCCCGGAAGGTATTGAGCAACTAAAACGACTGATAGACAATGCTGAAAGATGTGGTGCACCATTGATACAGCTAAACGATATTGCTGATCAATCACTGGAACACGATTTTTACAAAGTTATTTCAGAATGTTGCGATTACGGGGCAGAAAAAAAAGTGTTGATCACCCTTAAACCACATGGTTCCACAGGTGCTGAGTGTAGGGTACATGTTGATCGTATTAATCATGATAATTTCAAATTATGGTATGATCCGGGAAACGTTGCCTACTACACGGAAGGTGAAGTTGATCCGGTTCAGGATGCCGAAGCGTTGGACAAAGTGGTAGTAGGTATGGCAGTGAAAGATTTTAAACCGCCCAAAAATGTCAACATTACTCCCGGAACAGGGATAGTTGACTTTGAAAAATTAATTGCCCGTCTGAAAAAGGGTGGTTTCAACAAAGGTCCTCTTATCGTTGAACAGTTGGCACCGGGAGAGCTTCCTTTCGTTAACGCCGAGGCACGAAAAGTAAAGGAATATCTTGAGAGAATAACATCATAAAAAGTTATATCCGGAAAGTGAAAAGCATTTCGAGTATAAAATCATCCTATAAAAACTATTATTAAAATGAAACCGACATGATTAAAACAGTCATTAAATACCCTTGGGATGATTATTTTAAACATGTTGGTTCTATACACTGAAATATAAAAATTAATAATCGTATGAAAAGTATATCCAGAAGAAGTTTTATAAAAAAAGGTGTTCTATATACATCAGGACTCAGTGTTTTGCCACATCATCTGACAATATTGGAAAGAGGAAGGGCATTAGGAGCTAACGATCGGCTTCGAATAGGTATTATCGGCTGTGGTTCACGCGGCAACAAGGTATTCATGGATGGCATTTACAAACATACAGATGAAATGAATGTTGAAATTACCGCACTCTGTGATCCGTGGAGCGTTGCCAGAGAACAAGCCAATATAAAAGTGAAAAAGTGGTATGGACGTGATGCCAGACAGGTCATTTCATACCGCGATCTTTTGGAGTTAGATAATCTGGATGCAGTAATGATTGCTACACCTGATCATTTGCATACGACACATTTGGAAGCAGTTGCCCGTGCCGGAAAACATGTATATGTGGAAAAACCGTTGGCCATGGACATGACAAAACTGATTAATGCAGTTGATGCTGTCAAAGAAGCCGGTATAGTTGCACAAGTGGGAACACAACTTCGAAGCTTGCCCGGAGCAGTCGGAGCACGTGAGTTATTCCGCAATGGAAAATTAGGCAAGCTTTCCCGAGTCGAAGAGTGCCGTAATAGTCCAAAACCATATTGGTACGGATACTTGCGTGAGGTTAGAGAAGAGGATGTTGACTGGAATGAGTTTCTTGCAGACAGACCTTACAGACCATTCAAAGCTTCATTATATTCAGCCTGGTATGGTTATTATGATTTTTCCCATGGCCCGATTCCTAACTTGGGTGCACACTTTATCGATATGGTACATTACATTACCGGCGTTGAATTTCCGGAATCATGTGTATGCCTGGGAGGAATATTTACATGGGATGACGAATACAAGTTTACCACACCCGACTGTATACAAGCTACATGGATTTATCCCGAAGGATTTCTGGTAAGCAGTTCAAACAATCTCGGCAAT
>CAZPMM010000113.1:0-6259 GCA_964587405.1 uncultured Rikenellaceae bacterium | reverse complement strand
CCGGTCAACCTGAACTCAGAGTTATATTCAAAAGGCATGAAAGATTTATTTGGAGTTCAGATTGCCGAACGGCTGAAACAGGATCTTGATCTGTTTGGTGTCTCAGGTGAATTACCTCCGGAATTCAATTTTAAACTTTTCCTGAATGATGTTACACTTTACTGGAACGATGCAAGTGCTTCTTACAGGTCGAAAGGCAGAATCGGACTTGGATTTATCGGACTCCAGCCGGTGAATGTCTATGTCGACGGACTGATTGAGATACAGCGCAGGAGATCGGGAGATATGTTCGATATTTATCTCAAAGCCAATGAATCGACCTGGTATTATTTTTCCTATATCAAGGGAAATATGATGACCCTTTCAAGTAATCCGGCTTATAATTCAATTATAGAGAATACCAGACCGAGGCTGCGCAGGATTCCCAGAAAAATATCAAAAGAACAATATACCTATATGATATCCGTAAGAGACAGGCTGCAGAGATTTATCAGAAGGATGGAATCAAATGTAGAGTCGGACATCAACATGCCGGGAGATGATCCCCAGAGAAATCTCGTCAGATAATACTTCAACTCAAGTCTAAAATTCAGAAAATGCAGATCTTTTATGCCCCTGATATTAAAGATGATATTTATATACTTGATGAAAAGGAATCAAAGCATGCCGTAAAGGTGCTTAGGATGATAAAAGGCGACATCATAAATATTATAGACGGAAAAGGGAATCTGTATGAAGGTCTGATTATCAATCCCGATGATAAAAAATGTTCAGTAAAGATACTGAATATAAAAGAGAATTTTGAAAAAAGGAACTATTCCCTTCATATTGCCATCTCTCCTGTCAAGAATCCTGAACGGTTTGAATGGTTCATTGAAAAATGCGTCGAAATAGGTACAGATGAGATCACTCCTCTCTTGTGCAGGAACACTGAAAAACAAACCATAAAGAAAGAGAGGATATATAATATCATAATTTCAGCAATGAAACAGTCACTTAAAGCCGGTCTGACCAGGCTGAATGATCCATTGGAATTTAATGATTTCGTAATGACAAATCATAAAGGAAAACTGATGATCGCGCATTGCAATAATAATCTTGACCGTCATTGTATTAAAGACATTTATAACAAGGGAGAAGATGCTGTCATACTTATCGGTCCTGAAGGTGATTTTTCAAGTGATGAAGTTCTTTCAGCAACAGGAAGAGGTTTTAATCCGGTACATCTCGGCCAGTCAAGGCTCAGAACAGAAACGGCAGGTATTGCTGCCTGCCATTCAATTTATTTTATTAACCAGTGAAGAATGTATTATAAGTCCTTTCAGTCTTTTCTGATCTTATTGATCAGCCGGCGAGTAAGCCTTTTATCAGGCACAGGCTTTAGTTTTCTGAGGTATCCGATCACGTCATCAAACTGTTGATATAAACCGAATGCATCTTCGTACAAGTCAATCTCTTCAGTTTTGATATCATGATAATTAAGGAATTGAGTAGAATTTAAACCCATAGGCTTCATGTTTTCTTTTATTTGGAAAACGCCTGGTGTTTTACAATATTGTCAGAACAGAAGAAATTTTCAATGGATATTCGGTTTCATGGCTTTACGGTTTCAAAATATTATTTTTTTGCCCCGAAAGCGTAGCATTTAAACACCTTAGTTCAGCGTGAGACTGATTCTCTTCTCCTCCATAATCTTTCGCATGTTGATCAGAGCATAACGCATTCTCCCAAGAGCTGTGTTTATGGATACGTTCGTTATATCAGCTATCTCCTTGAAGCTCAATCCCGCATAATGTCTCAGGATAACGACTTCGCGTTGGTCATCAGGCAGGTGATTGATCATTTTCCGTACATCTTTCTGTATCTGTTTTTTGATCAGGTCCTCCTCAACTGTCGATTCAGCCAGTTTCTTGGAATTGAAGATATCAGATTCATATTCGTCATTGGAGATCGTATTCATCTGCTTTATTCTCCTGAAATGATCTATTATCAGGTTATGGGCAATACGCATAACCCACGAAATAAACTTGCCGTTATCCTGATATCTTCCGCTTTTCACCGACTGAATCACCTTCATGAAGGTATCCTGGAAAATATCCTCAGCAAGTGCCTGATCGCGAATATAAAGACTTATATAGGCGAAAACTTTGTCCTTATGACGGTGGATTATTTGCTCAAAGCAGGACTGTTCACCCCTTATAAACTTTTGGATAAGTTCATAATCGGAAATCATTTTATTCATAGCTCACTCTTTTAGAATCAAGAGTAGAGTTGTTTTATAGGCAGTCCTCCCGGTTTTATATTAAACGTAATGCAAATTAAATCAATTTTTTTTTAATCTGAAAGTATTACTTTTGCGATTTAACAAAACTTTCACATTTAACTACTGTTATCCATTTATGAACGGTTGCATTGAAATCAGGGGAGCAAGGGTTCATAATCTAAAGAATATCAGCTTAAAAATTCCAAGGAACAAGCTGGTTGTCATAACCGGTGTATCGGGCTCCGGCAAATCTTCTCTGGCCTTTGACACTATTTATGCCGATGGACAGAGAAGGTATGTTGAGAGTCTCTCATCCTATGCCCGTCAGTTTCTGGGAAAAATGAACAAACCCGAGGTTGATTTCATCAATGGTATTCCTCCCGCAATAGCAATCGAACAAAAAGTCAATTCACGTAATCCGAGATCAACAGTAGGCACTTCAACTGAGATTTATGACTACCTGCGGCTCTTATACGGAAGGATCGGCCGTACTGTTTCGCCAGTATCCGGGAAAGAAGTAAAGAAACATTATGTAGATGACATCGTTGATTTTCTGGCATCCCTGCCGGAAGAAACAAAAGTCATAATCACTGCATCCGGACAAATCCCTGAAAACATAAATATTCATGAATATTTCTCATTTCTGCATAAGCAGGGATTTGACCGTATTGAATCTGAAGGGAAGATAATCAGGATATCAGAAACACAACCGGATGATTTCAAACCAGGACAGAGAATCAATATTGTAGTTGACAGGCTCGTGGTAAATCATTCCCCGGATAATTTCAGCCGGGCGGCAGATTCGGCGCAGACTGCATTCCAGACTGGTCAGGGATATTGTGAAGTCATTATATTTAATGATAAGGGATATAAAAGAGAAAGTTTTTCAAACAAATTTGAAGCCGATGGTATTCTTTTCGAAGAACCTTCGGAATACCTGTTCAGTTTCAATAATCCGCTGGGTGCCTGTCCGGTATGCGAAGGTTATGGTAAGATAATTGGCATAGATGAGAATCTTGTGGTTCCCGACCGGAATCTTTCGGTCTACGATGATGCAATCGTATGCTGGAAAGGAGAAACGATGAAAAAATGGAAAGAAAGGCTTATAACAAATGCTCATCTATTCGATTTTCCGATACACAAACCATATTTTCAGCTTACTGACACCCAGAAAGAATTACTCTGGAAAGGAAACCGGTATTTTTACGGTCTTAACAGGTTTTTCCAGTATCTTGAAGAAAAGAAATATAAAATACAGTATCGTGTCCTTCTGAGCCGTTACAGGGGTAAAACTGTCTGTTATGAATGTAAGGGATCGAGGTTACGCAAAGAAGCGGGATATGTAAAGGTTGCAGGCAAAACCATTCAGGAACTGGTCAATATGCCGGTAAATAAATTATTTGATCATTTTACGGATATCAGACTTGACCATACCGATACTGTCATTGCAGAAAGACTACTCAGGGAGATAAAGATGAGGTTGCGTTTCCTGCTTGATGTAGGACTTTCATATCTGACTCTTGACAGACTCTCCTCAAGTCTGTCCGGAGGCGAATCCCAGAGAATAAACCTATCAACATCACTGGGAAGCAATCTTGTAGGTTCAATGTATATTCTTGATGAGCCAAGCATAGGCTTACATCCTCGCGATACTAATCTGCTGATCAAAGTCCTGAAGGAACTGAGAGATTATGGTAATACAGTAATTGTTGTTGAACATGAAGAAGAGATCATAAAAGCAGCAGATGAGATTATAGATATGGGCCCTGAGGCAGGCAGACTAGGAGGGGAAGTTGTTTTCCAGGGAAGTTTTGATCAGGCAACTTCAAATAAATCCCTTACTTCAGCTTACCTCAGCGGAAAAATGAAAATACCCTTACCGGAATCAAGAAGGAAATGGAACAGCTTCATCGAAATAAGAGGTGCAAGGGAAAACAATCTTAAAGAGATAAATGTCAGATTTCCGCTGCATACTATTACAGCTGTGACCGGAGTAAGCGGATCTGGCAAATCCAGCCTTGTAACGGAGATCCTATATAAGTATTTGTCCAACAAAATCACAGGCAGCAATCTTCAACCCGGTCAGTTCAAAGAAATTTTGGGTGATATCTCAGGTCTGACGGGAATTGAATTGGTTGATCAGAATCCTATAGGTAAATCAAGCAGGTCAAACCCCGTAACCTATCTGAAGGCTTATGATGAGATCAGAAAACTCTATGCCGAACAGCAGGCATCAGTACAGAATAATTACAAACCGTCTCATTTCTCATTTAATATTGAAGGAGGAAGATGTGAAGAGTGCCAGGGAGAAGGAATAATAAGGGTTGAAATGCAGTTCATGGCCCCTGTCGAACTCACATGTGAAACATGTAACGGTAAACGGTTCAGAAAAGATATTCTGGAAGTAAGATACAACGGCAAGAATATCTATGACATTCTTGAAATGACCATTGATGAAGCAATAGAATTCTTCAGTAAACATAATGGCAGAATTGAGACAAGGATCATTGAAAGGCTCAGACCTCTTTCGAATGTCGGCCTTGGCTATATTAAAATGGGTCAATCATCAAGCACCTTATCGGGCGGAGAAAGTCAGAGAGTGAAGCTTGCATATTTTCTAAGCCAGGAAAAAAATACCGGACATATATTGTTCATTTTTGACGAACCCACAACGGGTCTTCATTTCCATGATATATGCAAACTTCTTAAATCAATAAATGCACTTGTTGAACAAGGACATTCCGTAGTTATAATTGAACATAATATCGAAGTTATCAGAAGCTGCGACTGGATCATAGATCTCGGACCGGAAGGAGGTGATGATGGCGGCTATGTTATCTTTGAAGGGAAACCAGATGATATAATGAAATGCAGCCTTTCCCATACAGGCAGATATCTTTCTGTCAATATGGAGAAATATCAAAAGCAAGCATCTTCAAAACACCTCTTATAACCTGATAAACAATTACTTATCTCTTAAGCTTAAATCCAAACATAATAGCTACGCATCCGTTCAAAGGGCGTTGTCCTGACCGGGTAGCCGAGGGTACCTTTATAACAAACTTAAGCTGCTGACTCGATTCCAGCTTGAAATCCCAGGTACTTGCATAGTTATTTTCTGTATTCGAATAGAGAATATTTTTATTTGTATCAAGAACCCTGAATTCTATCTGGGGCAGCTTTTCATCACCAACAATGGATACTCTGTAATCCATATCAGAATAAAATGTTTTATAAAGTTCAGCTTCTTCACCTTCAATCAGAACAGCTGCATGATAATTGCCGTCGTGTGTATAGCTGATCAATTTAGGAAGGCATGCTCGTTTTGCAAATGTCTTACATTGGGCATTTACAAAACCTGTAATGGCAATAAGAAGAATTGCAGGCAGAATTATTTTAACTGATCTCATGGTCTTCTAAATTACGAATGAATTTCTGATCTCTTTAACGACTTTTGACAGTTCCATAAAAACATCCGGCGTCATATCTGTCTGAATCTCTGATCTCAGAACAGTTGTTTTAGACTTCGGATCATACTCTGGCCTCACCGGTGTGGTATCAATTTTTATCTTATCGAAGACAGTTTTAAGTCTGACAATCTGTGCTATGAGCTCATCCACAGCAGGATTACCTTTACTGCTGTTAAGCAGTCTGATCAGAATATCAATAGACAGTTTCTGATCGATAATCCTTCCGACAAGCTTATTACCATTGAAATTATTCATATCGACAAGCTGAGTTGAAATAAAAAGGCCTTCTATCCATCCTCCGGTAAGTACTATGGCTGCTGTTGCAGGCTGGCCATTATCTTCAAGGTAGGAATTGGAGTTCATGAAGGTTTGGGAAACTATTTCCATTATGACCTCACTATTGTTAATATTTTCTTCAAGTCTGTCAATATCTTCCTGCTCAATGGCTTTCAAAATACCCAGTCCGTCTGCCATTTTTTTGGCTGCATTCATAAAATCGATCAGCAATTGTGTCTGTTCATAGAGG
>CAZPMM010000112.1:0-6295 GCA_964587405.1 uncultured Rikenellaceae bacterium | reverse complement strand
AATGTCTGATGACCAACATCACCGCATGTCAGTGAAACCAATAGAACATCATGCCCCATCTGTGCCCATTTATAGGCAGTTCCGCCAACTTTGTCCGGATCATCAGGATGTGCGCCGATGACGATAATGTGGAGCTTCTCTTTTTGATCGCCTTGAGCCTGAATAGATTGTAATAACAGGCTAAATGTTACAACCTGAAAAATGACTGCAATAACTTTCATAAAATTCTTTTTAAAGTTTAAAAATAAACAAAAAAATATCACAACATCACACCATCCTCTCCCTACCAGTCATTATTAGCCAGTTCCCATATATTCAGAAAACTTATGCATATTATCTTTTCAATTATATCCGGATCAACAGTATGTATTTCATCAGCCGGAGTATGATACTCTTCCCTGTGTCCAGGCTTGAACCTCATTATCGGTATTCCGGCCTTTACAAATGATCTGTGATCACTACCACCCGGAGGATTATCTGACGGATGATATTTTACTTCAAGATCAATTCCGTATTTTTTAAGATTCGCTTCTGTAATGTCCATGAACTCTGGACAGGAAGCTGTATATGTCATATCGACCCCTTTTTTGTTATTATCGGCAATATATCTTGAAATCATATCGAAATTTAGATTTAAACGGATATCCTTCAATGGCACGACAGGGTTTTTTATAAAATATTCCGAACCCAGTAAACCAAGCTCCTCTGAAGACCATAGAGCTATGATGATAGTTTTGTCAGGTCTGGTGCCTGTTGCTGTTAATGCTTTGGCCAGTGTCATAGCACCAACAGTTCCGGAAGCATTATCGTCAGCCCCGTTCCAGATATATCCATCTCTGATGCCCATGTGATCATAATGAGCTCCGATAATTATTACCTGATCATGGTGTTTCCCGTCAATTATACCAATGATATTTCTCACTGGCACCTGTGATATTTCCATCTCTGATCTGAAACTGACAGATCGGCCTTTAAGCACGGGAATATCTGATACATTATCTGAAATGTGTTTTTTAATGTATTCTGTAATATTAATATCCGATCCTTTAAAGATTTCTTCAGCAGCTCTTGCCGATATGTTCATCCTTAAGAATTCGTCAGGCATAGTTTTTTCCGGTAGTGAATACTTTGCGTTGGTCATTTCTCCGGCACGGTTATTTTCTGAAGGTGATAAATTAAGGAAGGCCGGGATATCCGGATTTCCATGAACCAAAACTTCAGGACTGAACTCGATGATCCCTGCAGCTCCTTTTTTTCTTACATAGTTTTCAGCATATCTCAATGATTCATTGATTTCCGCAGGGCTAAGCTTTTTATCGGCAAAAGCCGGATATCCCGATAATTTCAATATAAATTTACCTTTGATGTCTATCTTGCTGTAATCGTTATACTTTATTTTTTCATTTATGAAACCATAACCGGCAAATACGAGAGAGGCTTGTATTTCCACCGGTCTGTAGAGCCGGCGGACCGTGAAATCAACGTTGTAAGTTAATCTTGTTGTTTTTATTATTTCTCCTGATATAGTTTTGAGGTTCAGTTCAGGTGTACCCACCGGCACTGATCTTATAAGAACAAAGTTCTGAAAATAAGATCTTTCTGCTGTCTGCTCTGAGTTCGGGATATTTGTTTTTCTTAAAATATCTCCACCCGGTTTTACTCCAAATAATCTTAACATACTTGCTATATAATCTCCTGCAAGATACTCGCCCTTTTCTCCGGCAGCTCTTCCTTCGGTCCAGTCAGATGCAAGAAAACCAAGCTGTGCCATTATTACATCAGTGGTGATTGCCTGAAGACCTTTTTCAGCAGGAGTAAGCTGTCCGTTGAGAATGGAAAGATTTAAAGAAAAAATAATCAGGAAACAATGCTTTATCAGCCTCATTTTTATAATCTTTTTAATTCATAAATACACATAATTTACTGTATGTCAAAGTGCTTTTGAAAGATCACAAAGGGACATAATGTTGATGAGTAATTAAAGCTAAGGTAATAATATCTTTAAAAGTTGTGAATGAACATGACGCGATATTAAATTGTTTAATAATATTGTAATATTACAAAGAGTGAGTTCAGCAGTTATGACGGATCAGTGTTTATGGAGTTAATACGTAACATGATGAGAGTAAAGCATATTTTAACACTAATTATCTTTTCTTGCTTTGGATTTTTAATGAGTAATGCCCAGAATGCGGACAGCAGGGGGTATATAGTAAAAACAGGAGATATATCACCTGATTTTAAGATAGTTGAAGCAGGAGGAAAAAGTTACAGGCTGTCTGATCTCAGGGGAAAAGTAGTAATGCTTCAGTTTACGGCAAGCTGGTGTCCGGTTTGCAGAAAAGAAATGCCATTTATTGAAAAGGAAATATGGCTTCCGAACAAAAGCAATGATCTCGTTGTCGTTGGAATTGACAGGGATGAACCTGAAGAAACTGTTCTGAAGTTCAAGAAAGATATAGGTGTCACATATCCTCTTGCACTCGATCCGGGAGCAGAAATTTTCGGATTGTATGCACTTAAGGGGGCTGGAATTACACGTAATGTGATAATTGACCGAAAGGGGAAGATAGTATTTCTTACACGGCTCTTTGACCGGGAGGAATTTGATGCAATGAAGATGAAAATTCTTTCACTTCTGAAAGAAAAATAATTCCGGTATCCTCCTGTCCTAAGTCCGAAAATCAGAAAATCTGTATTTTTTGTAACCTTTTTTATGTTTAACCGTTTTATATGAAAATGCGGATGAAGGTCACATATAATCCGGAACAAGTGCAATAATTAAAAATTTGAATTATGAAAAGAATTCTGGTAATAGTATTATCTCTAATGATTCTTTTGCCTGCAATCGGGCAGATAAATTTCGGTATAAAGGCAGGATTAAACACAACTACCATTACTATGGATGATCTTAAAACTGTTACATCAGGAAATGTTTCATATACAATTGATAAGGCTAAAGGTGCCAATTACGGATTTCATGCCGGAGCATTTCTCAGATTAGGTACGGGAAAAGTGTTTGTTCAGCCTGAATTAATCTTTGCAACAAGAACAAACGAGTATACTGTAACAAAAGTTCAATCTACAATTGATTATCTCAAGACACAAAAATTCAATAAACTTGATATTCCTGTAATGCTTGGTCTGAAATTCGGTCCGCTGAGAGTTAATGCCGGTCCGGCTGCATCTCTGCTGATCAATTCACCTGCTGATCTTATAGAGGATACCGAATTCAAAACAATGTATTCGAGAATGACTTTTGGTTATCAGGCAGGACTGGGGCTGGATCTTTTTGAAAAACTTACCATCGATGTCCGTTATGAGGGAAGTCTGAAAAAATACCAGAATCAGATCGAGAATACACTGGGAACCAAAATTGCTTTGGACGACAGAGTAAATGCATTTCTTTTCAGCCTGGGGATAATGTTCTGAGGAACATTGGAGTAAATCAAAGGGTCCTGCTTAAAAATGGCGGCGACCCTTTTTTTATTTGCTGAAAAGCATTTTGACAGCAACAAGCAGTAAAAGGATTCCAAATATTTTTTTCAGAACACTTTCAGGTAAAGTAATTGCAATCTTTGATCCGAAATATGAGCCTATTATAAAACAAATAGCCAGAATAATGGCAAATTTAAGGTTCATATACCCGGCTTTCCAGTAATTATATGTAGCAATGATTCCAATCGGGGGAAGCATTACCGCAAGACTTGTCCCCTGTGCCATTTGCTGACTGAACCCCATGATGAAAACAAGTGAAGGTACCATTATAATAGCTCCTCCGATACCAAGCATCCCGGCCATTACGCCGGTTACGATCCCGATTGCAATCAGCAATATCAGCATTGAAACAGTCATTTTCATAAGTTTTAATTGTCAAAAATTAGCATAAAAATATTAATTATTAACAAATAATCTCCAAATACTCAAATACTGAAATACCCTAAGACCCTTACACATGTTTGTTCTTTATAACAATATCCCTATTTTTGCGTAGTGTGCAGTATAGTATGAAAAAGCTTATATTAAAATCACTGCTTTTACTCACCGGACTCCTGTTTTCCGTCGCTGTTATATTCATAATTAAAATCTTTTTTAGCCTTAACATTTCTCCCGGCGAAAATGAGATAGTTCTTTATATTCCTGAAGGAGCCTCTTATCAGCAGGCAATGGATTCCATAAAATCACATATCCCAGTTAAATATCCGGGATACTTCGACTGGATAGCAAAAAGGAAAAATTATTCTGCAAATGTTAAGCCCGGTCGTTATGTTATAAAACATAAAATGAGCTATATCGAAATAATAAATATGTTCCGCTCAGGCGACCAGGCTCCTGTGAATGTAACATTTAACAATGTCCGGACACTATATGACCTTGCAGCGAAGATTGATGGCCAGATAAGTGCTGATTCTGCATCCATAGTTGATTTTCTGCTTGATACGGTTAACTACTCAGGTGACGGATTCAAAAGGGAAAATATAATTTCTGTATTCATTCCGAATACATACCAGTTTTTTTGGAATACCGGTCCGGATGATCTCTATTCCAGAATGTTAAGGGAGTACAGAAGATTCTGGAATCAAGGCCGCCTGGATAAGGCAAAAGAAATCAACATGAATCCTCTTGAAGTATGTACTCTTGCCTCAATTGTTGATGGCGAAGCTGCTAAATCTGATGAAAAGCCCAGAATTGCAGGCGTTTATATTAACAGATTACGAAAAGGTATTCCTCTTCAGGCTGATCCTACAATTAAATTCGCAATTAATGATTTCTCAGTTACAAGAATCCTCAAAAGGCATCTGGCTGTCGATTCACCTTACAATACATATAAATATAACGGACTTCCTCCCGGCCCTATCGGATGCCCGACCATCAGCAGCATTGATGCAGTACTGAATGCCGAAAAACATGATTTTCTATATTTTGTTGCGAAAGCAGATTTTTCAGGATATCATCATTTTTCCATGACCTTATCCGAACATAACAGGTATGCGGCTATTTACCAGAGAGAACTTAATAAAAGAAAGATCTTCAGATAGGAACGGTAATTAAATGTGGTCTTTTCCATGAATCTGTATGACGAAAGAATTCAATAGCTTTCTTTTCGCAATGAAGCATAAGAAAATAATTTGCCGTATAGTTGATTCAGAAAATGTTATGTTCTTTTGGAAAAACAAGTTCAAAATATTGCATTGCTCTTATCGAAATAATGAATAAAGTTATTTTTTTACCATAGTCAGCACGGAAATCATAAAAGATATCCAATTTTGCTCTGTTGTATCATTCTTTTTACCTTTAACCCATGTCAAAATCAACTCACAAACCACAGGTGGCATTCTCGGTCATTAATTGCATCTGTTACGATCAGCGGGTTCAGAAGATTGCAAAGGTTGTTAGTGATCTTGGATGTGATATTACAATCATAGGCAGAAGAAAGGGTGACTGCTGCAAAGATGACAGAGTACCTTTCAGAACATTCAGGTTCAGAATGATTTTCCATAAAGAATTCCTGTTTTATACTTTTTTCAGTTTAAGGCTTTTCTTTTTTCTTCTGTTTCATAAATACGACCTCTATGTTTCAAATGATCTTGATACTTTACTGCCTAATTATCTTGTTAGCCGTCTGAAAAGGAAACCATTAGTTTATGATTCTCATGAATACTTCACCGGTGTGCCGGAACTGGAAGGAAGGACATTTGTGAAGTGGGTCTGGAAAACTATTGAAAAGATAATATTTCCACATCTTAAGTATGTTATGACGGTAAGTGATTCAATAGCATTGCTATACGAAAAAGAATATGGTATTCGTCCGCTTACTGTAAGGAATTGTTCACCTTCATCAAAAGATATAAAGGGATTTTCGAGAGAAAATTTTGGAATAAGATCCGGTGATCTGCTTTTGATACTTCAGGGTGGAGGAATAAATATTGACAGAGGAGGAGAGGAGCTTATTGAAGCCATTAAGGTGATAGAAGGTGTAATCCTTATTATTGCAGGAAGAGGAGATGTGATGCATAATCTGAAACAGAAAGTGTTTAGTCTGAATATCACGGAAAGGGTGAAATTCTTTGATATGATGCCCTGGACTGAACTCATGAGGCATACAAAAACTGCTGATGCCGGATTATGTCTTGATAAGGATACAAACCTGAATTACAGGTTCAGCCTTCCAAATAAGTTGTTTGACTATATTTCGGCCGGGATACCTGTGATAGCCGGTAACCTGCAGGAAATAACGGCAGTAATAAAAAAATATGACCTTGGACTGATTATTCCTGAAATTTCACCTGAAGAG
>CAZPMM010000111.1:0-6297 GCA_964587405.1 uncultured Rikenellaceae bacterium | reverse complement strand
CATCAAGATCTGCCTGCTTAATTGCATTTTTCATCAGCTCCCCTGAAGGTGTAAAAAGCAGCAATCCCGAGACATTTACAACCAGAAGAGTATCTTTTTCTCCTTCATTATCATATGGAAGAGCAAGAGCTTTAACCCCGGATATATGTGTATCACCAATGTTTCTGATTCCTGAAGATTTCAATGCATCCTTCAGTTTTCCGGTTCTGATGTCCGATCTGACGGCCAGTGATAAAAGCGGGCTGATTCTGCCATTCCTTTCAGCATGAAAAGATATAAGGGCTCTGCTTCCGTCAAGTATATCCTGATATCCCGGTTTGTTAAGCTGATCGGCAAAAAATTTAAGTTTCCTGTTAAAAACTTCGAATGCAGAGATTCCGGAAAACTCACCGAATAAACCCTGACCTGTAGTAAGAGAATTAATAAAACTCTTAAGGTCGATGCTTTCAATTATAACAGAAGCTGTGGGGCTTATTGCCTTGTAAGGATCGGTCAGCATACTATTCCTGCCCTGCTGAAGAAAATAACCCAGCACTGCAAGTCCTGTAACAAGGACTATAACAGAAATGATCGCAGACCTTTTAACCAAAACAGAATATTAAAATCCCTGGACAAAGTTAATCATTTAATAGTAATAATTGTCAGGCTCCTTCAACCACTTACAGACGGATAAGATATTTTATAAAAGGACTGACAAAAAAATCCGGCTGATCAGTTTTTGGCACGTTATTTGTATTAACATAATTACACAGGCAATCTCAATCATATACTTGATCCTTCAAGTTCAGCCAGGCCACAAAAGCCTGGCTTCTCTTTTCAGAATGATCTGTATCCGATTATTTCTCGCACCTCCCGTATAGTTTGTGATGCACTTATCCTTGCTTTTTCAGCACCTTCTGCCACAACCTTGGCAAGAAATTCTCTGTCATCCAGAATCTGATTTATGCGTTCCCTTATGGGTTCAACCGTTATTATGATGTCTTCGGCAAGTTGTTTTTTCATATCTCCGTACCGGATCTCACCTGAAAGGTGTTTTTCTTTGAAATAATTAACAGTTGAAGGGTCTGAAACAACATTCATGATTGTAAAAAGGTTCTGAACGGGTTCTGAAGGCTTTTCTCCCGGGTTTTGTGGTCCTGCATCGGTAACAGCACGCATAACTTTTTTCCGGATCTCCTGCGGTGTGTCTGCCAGAAAAATCCCGTTCCCCTCACTTTTTCCCATCTTTCCAGTACCATCCAGACCCGGGATCTTGATAAGTTTCTTTCCAAAATTATATGCATCAGGTTCCGGAAAATATTCTACACCATACATCGTATTAAAACGTCTGGCAAAACGTCTTGTCATCTCAAGATGTTGTTCCTGGTCCTGGCCAACCGGAACCTTTGTGGCTCTATGTATTATTATATCTGCAGCCATCAGAACGGGATATGTGAGAAGACCGGCATTGATGTTATCCGGATGTTTCCTTATTTTTTCCTTGAATGATGTGGTCCTTTCAAGTTCCCCGACATAAGCATTCATATTAAGAAGAAGATATAATTCGGTAACTTCAGGTACATCACTCTGAATATAGATAGTAGCTGCTTCAGGATCAATACCGCAGGCAAGATACTCTGCAAGCACCTGTCTTATGTTCGCATGAAGGTCAGATGGTTTGGGATGTGTTGTAAGTGAATGATAATCTGCAATGAAAAAAAAGCATCTGTTTTCCTTCTGCATTTTGAGAAAATTCTTTACCGCACCGAAATAATTACCCAGATGCAGGTTTCCTGTCGATCTTATACCGCTGACTACTGTCTCCATATCCTTATTAAAAATCCGATGCAAAACTAATGTTTTTTAATTTACCAGATAAAAAATTGACGGGCTTTAAATATCTACGTATTAAAATACGTTTTTTAATACGCAGGCAGTAATTATTGGTTACTCTTCCCACATGAAACAGAAGGGTAGCAAAATTATTCTTACCTTTGCATAATTTTAATTATGAGGCTGTGGAATCATTAAGACAAAAAAAAGTATCACGCCTGATCCAGAAAGAAATTGCAGGTATATTCCTCCGGAAAGGAAACGAATTTGCCAATGGAAAAATGATATCTATAACCAGAGTAAGGATCAGCCCCGATCTTTCGTTTGCAAAGATCTATCTGAGCATATTCCCCTCCAACGACAATAATCATGTCATGCAGGTTGTACAAAATAATATCTCGAAAATAAGATTCGACCTCGGACATAAAATCAGATCACAACTCCGGATAGTTCCTGATATTGCATTTTTCATCGACGACAGTTTCGACTATATAAATAAAATAGACAAGCTGCTGAAATCCTGACCTGAATGCAATACGAACCAATTAAACGATCGGTTGCAAGGCTTTTTTCGGGACATATGTTCATGAGAAAATTACTGTATTTTTTCCTTGATATATTGCTTCTCCGGACATGGCATATCCGTAAAGCCCTTCGCACCATCCGGAAAGAACTGCCTGATAATGCAATTATACTTGATGCCGGTTCCGGCCTTGGACAATATGCCTGGAGGATGAGCAGGATAAACAGGAACTGGAAAATTACCGGTGTTGATATCGATAAGGAACAGATCGAAAACTGTACGGAATTATTCAGAAAGGCTGGATTATCAGGCAGAATAAACTTTAATGTTGCCGACCTTACCAGTTTTGCGGAGCCGGGTAAATATGATCTTATTTTATCCGTTGATGTGATTGAGCATATCCGTGACGACGAAAGTGTTTTCAGGAATTTTCACTTATCACTTGCAGACAATGGGAAGTTACTGATATCAACTCCCTCCGACATGGGAGGGAGCGGAGTTCACAGTCATGATGAAGAATCCTTTATTGGAGAACATGTCAGGAACGGTTACGGAATCAATGATATGACAGGTAAACTCCGGGCAGCCGGTTTCAGCAATATCGACATAAAGTACACCTATGGAACACCCGGTAATATTTCGTGGCTTCTCTCTATGAAGTATCCAGTCAGAATGATTAACCGCTCACCATTTTATGCCATAATACTCCCGTTTTATTATCTTTTTGTTTTCCCTCTTGCATTAATACTTAACTTTTTTGATCTTCGTTTAATCCATAAAAAAGGTAGCGGACTTATTGTTAAAGCCGGAAAATGAAAAGGTGAAACTTCCAGTTTACATAGCGAAAAGATACCTCTTTGCAAAAAAATCGCGCAATGCGATCAACATCATTTCAGGTGTATCTGTTGCCGGCGTAACTGTAGGTACAATGGCGCTGATAATCATATTATCGGTCTTCAACGGGCTTGAACTGATGGTCACATCCATCTTTAACACTTTCGATCCCGACCTTAAGATCACTGCAGCAGAAGGAAAAACATTTATTCCTGACAAAGCCAAACTTGAACTTTTGTCAAAAGTTGACGGTGTCTCATGTTATTCGCTTACCCTTGAAGAAAACGCATACCTGAAATATGGCGACAGGGAATACATAGGCACAATCAAGGGTGTTGATTCCAACTATGTTAAAGTAACCGAAATCGACAGTTCAATGTGGGATGGAGAATTCCTCCTGTCATCGGAAAACGGACGGCCGTGGGCTGTTCCCGGAATTGGTATGGCAAACTACCTGGGATTGAGAATAAACTTTATAACTCCTCTGTTCATCTATGTTCCAAAAGTATCAGCCGGAACAGGATTAAGCTATGAAGATGCTTTCAACAGAAAATATATTTTCCCTTCGGGTATATTTCAGATAGAACAGACTTATGATTCAAAATATGTTTACCTTCCTCTCGACTTTACACGTGAACTTATTCAGAATGAGGATGGTGTAAGTTCAATTGAAATAAAATTCTCTGATTACACCGACCCTAAACAAATCCAGAGAAATGTGAGCAACATTTTCGGGAAGGATTACATAATTCAGAACAGGTATGAACAACAGGAGATCTTTTATAAAGTGATGCGTTCGGAACGTCTTGCAATATTTTGCATCCTGACACTGATAATTATTATTGCTTCCTTTAACATCGTCGGCTCCCTGACAATGTTAATAATTGAAAAAGAAAGAGATATACAAATACTCCGCAGCCTCGGCGCCAATAATAATTTAATCAGAAAGATTTTCATTTTTGAGGGATGGATGATATCAATTATCGGGACAGTTGCAGGTGTGATACTGGGTTTTATAGTCTGCTGGATCCAACAAACTTACGGTATTATTAAACTAAACAGCTCTACTCTCCTTATGGACTCATATCCTGTGGTAATGAAGCTGAAAGATTTCATACTAATACCGGCTACTGTAATGCTTATAGGTTTCTGGGCTGCATGGTATCCCGTAAGATTTCTTACAAAGAAGTATCTTAGAAAAGATGAAAAAGAAGACTGAAATATCTGTATACTTCACAAACAGAATATTAATGATCATTGTTTCATTTTTGCTTCTGGAAACAGCATGCAGGAGTGATGCTGAAAAAGGACTGATCCCGGAAAAAGCTTTTTCAAGGATTCTCTCTGAGATACATCTTGCCGATGGCCTCCTGGCATTGCCTGACATGCGTGAAAAATATTTTCCAAGGGATTCTGTCGCCAATTATACAGATATTGCTGAACGCTATGGATACTCTAAAGAAGCTATGGACAAGACTCTTAAATACTATTTCATCACCAAGCCAAAAAAACTTATCAGGATTTATGACAATGTCCTTGCCAGGCTGACTGAAATGGAGGCAATACTGGAAGAAGAAAGTATTGATATTACTGTATCTCAGGGAGGAATGTGGAAAGGGGCCGGACTATATTATTTTGCAGGCATATCCGATACTTCAAAACTTTTTTTTGATCATATATTTTATTCGGCAGGTAATTATTTACTGAAATACACTGTTACCCTTTATCCGGCCGATCAGACATTAAACCCCTGCTTTACATTTTTTACCTGCAGGGCAGACAGCCTTGAAAACGGAAAACGCAATTATTTCAGTGGAATTGAATATCTCAGGGACGGACAGCCTCATACATACAGTTACAATATAACCATACCCGGCAACCTTCCGTTACTTATCAAGGGAAGGCTTTTCGATTTTGAAAATAACCCGGCCGGGATTATGAGACATGCGAAAGTGGAAAATATATCATTTACATTTATTTCCGCTTTGATATGAGACGCTTCTCTGCTCATTTAATTTTTACGAATGTCGGGCCACCGCTGAAAAACGGCATTATAACCACAAGTGACGACGGAACTGTAACTGATGTTGAAGATACCGGCAGTAAATTCACAGAAAAACCTGCTGTTGAATTTCATGACGGGATTATCATTCCGGGCTTTGTAAACTGCCATTGCCATCTTGAATTGTCACATATGAAAGGGTCTATTCCGGAAGGCGGCGGACTTGGCGCTTTCCTGACAACTATTCAGAAAAAAAGGAAAAGTGATCCGGAAACAATCCTTTCATCAGCTTTGTCGGCCGACATCGAGATGTATAAAGGAGGTGTTGATTTATGTGCAGATATATCTAATGGCTCTCTCATTTTCCCTGTCAAAAAGAAAAGCAACATACACTATTTTAATTTCCTTGAGGTATTTACAACAGATCCGGCACTGGCAGAAAGAAAAATGCAAGAAATAGAAATCCTTGCAACGGAATGTGAAAGATCCGGACTCCCTTACAGTATAGTACCACATTCAGTATATACTGTTTCTCTTCCCCTGTTCAGGCTATTAAAGCAAAGAACCTCTGCTAACCATATCACATCAATCCATTTTATGGAGTCGGAAGGAGAAGATTCTTTTTTATCGGACCGTTCCGGACCGCTTATTGAAGCATTTTCAAAAGCAGGTTTGTTAACTGCCGGGCTGCAGACACCAAAAAGCTGTATCTCAGCCATTATAGATGAAGTAACTCCTGCCGGCTCACTAATCCTTGTCCACAATGTTTTTGCCGGAAAAGAAGCAGTGAGGAAAATCAATACCCGCGGAAAAGTTTTCTGGTGTCTCTGTCCGAATTCCAATCTTCATATAGGGAACAATATTCCTCCTGCCCTAATGCTTTCGCAAGAGGGTTGCAATATAGTCATCGGCACTGACAGTCTTGCTTCAAACAAAAAATTAAATGTCCTTTCCGAACTGAAAACCCTTCAGCACCATTTCCCCTCGTTAAGCATTACGGATCTGGTACGTTGGGCAACAATAAACGGTGCAAAAGCTCTTGGAAAAGAAAGTAAATACGGCAGTATAGGTCCCGGAAAAAAATCCGGACTGCTTCTCCTTGAAAATGCCGATCTCATTAATATGA
>CAZPMM010000110.1:0-6304 GCA_964587405.1 uncultured Rikenellaceae bacterium | reverse complement strand
AAACAATGTTCTGCCGCTGCTGCAAATGCAAATGAAAAACAAGTAAATCCGGGAATCATGAAATACAAAAACACTATAATAAAACTGGCTGTTGCAGCTGTAGCACTTACCCTGATCCTGGAAACTGTTTTTAAGGTTAAGGAAACCGAACAGGTCGTTATCACCCAGTTCGGCAAACCTGTCGGTGAGGCTAAAACGACACCGGGACTTAAAATAAAAGTTCCTTTCATTCAGAGAACCAATTATTTCGAAAAAAGATACATGGCATGGGATGGCGATCCCAACCAGGTACCGACAAAAGATAAAAAATTCATCTTTGTCGACACCTATGCCCGATGGCAGATTATTGATCCGCTTCAGTTCTTCAAACGTCTTACTGACGAAAGAGGTGCACAATCAAGACTGGCCGACATCCTGGACGGAGAAACACGTGATTATATTGCAAATCACGACCTCGAGGAAGTTGTCAGATCCATAAACAGGATACCTGCTTCATCAGGTTCTATTGGTGAAGAAGTGGGTGATACATTATCAACTATCGAAGAAGGACGCTTAAAGATACAGGAGATGATACTTAAATCATCCAATGAGAAGGCAAGCGACCTTGGAATAATAATTCTTGATGTCAGAATAAAAAGATTAAACTATGTTGAGGAAGTACAGACACAGGTCTATGAACGTATGAAAAGCGAACGTTTCAGAATAGCAGAAAAATTCAGATCTGAAGGACTTGGTGAAGCTTCAAAAATAAACGGGGAAAAAGAAAGAGATCTTAAAACCATTCAGTCGGAAGCATACCGGCGGGCTGAGGAAATCAGAGGTGATGCCGATGCTAAAGCAACTGCAATATATGCAGGCGCATATAATCAATCCGCTGCATCAAGAAATCTGTACACTTTCCTTAAATCAATGGAAACATTTGAAAGAACATTTGATACTTCTACAACAATAATCCTTTCTACAAAAAGTGAATTATATAAATTCCTTATTAATAGCAATTAGTAGTACAAAATTCACTATTTTACGATAATTTAATACATATATTAAAACTCATTAATCAAATATGAAACCCCCATCCCCGCCTAAGGCGGGACAAACACGTATCTATATAATTTTCAAACATGTGCATTTCCCCCGCTTGAGCGGGACAGACATCATACCGTTAAAGTCAAAATTATTTTATGATGAAGCTACAGAAACTATTAATTCTTATTATTTGCCTTATGATCAGTGGAACTACAGGGGCTCAGACTTACAATATTGTAATTAAAGGCGGACATGTGATTGATCCTAAGAACAATATAAATGAGCCTATGGACATTGCCGTTAAAGACGGTAAAATAGTAAAAGTCGAAAAAAAGATAGATGCAAAGGAAGGCATACAGGTTGTTAATGCAAAGGGATTCTATGTAACACCAGGATTAATTGACATGCATGTCCATGTTTATCATGGTACCATGCCTGATCAACAATACATGAACGGTCCCAGTTCCGTAGTACCTGACGGATTTACATTCAGGACAGGTGTTACCACTGTTGTTGATGCAGGCTGCCCTGGCTGGAGGACTTTTCCCGAATTCAGAAAAAATATTATTGAAAGATCCCAGACACGTGTTCTAGCATTTCTGAATATTGTCGGAGAAGGTATGAGAGGTGGTCCTTTTGAACAAAATATTAAGGATATGAATCCGAAAATCACAGGAGAATATGCAAGGAAAAATTCTGCAGATATTGTCGGGATAAAGCTCGCACATTATTCAGGACATGAATGGGAACCAACAGATCTTACTGTTGAAGCAGGAAAAATTTCAAATATGCCTGTTATGATTGACTTCGGCGGAGCTGATCCTCCTCTTTCCATAGAAGAGTTATTTATGAAACATCTTCGTCCGGGTGATATTTTTACACACTGTTTCGCTCAGCTTGCAAGCGGAAGGGAATATATAGCCGATCCCGTTGCCGGCAAGCTAAAGCCATTTGTGTGGGATGCCGTAAAAAGAGGAATTATCTTCGACGTTGGTTATGGCGGGATCAGCTTCTCATTCTCACAGGGAATTCCGGCTGTAAAAAGCGGACTCTATCCACATGTAATTAGCACTGACCTGCATATTGGCAGCATGAATGCAGCAATGAAAGATATTCTTACAACAATGTCTAAATTCCTGGCAATGGGAATGGATATACAGAGTGTGATAAAAGCGACAACTTCTGAACCGGCAAGAGTCATAAAGCGCGAAGAACTAGGAAATCTAACGGTCGGAAGTGATGCTGATATTGCAATCCTCAACCTTAGAAAAGGCAATTTCGGTCTGTTCGATTATACAGGATATAAAATTGAAACAGACAAAAAGCTTGAATGTGAAATGACAATAAGGGCAGGGAAAATAGTGTATGACCTTAATGGTATAGCAAACCCTGTAACCCTTTATGGCAGACAAAGATAAAATCGAATATAATATTCAGACAAAAACAATAACTTATTATTAATTTTAACCTTTATCTAATAACTAAAATTTAATAGAAACATGAAAACTGAAAGAAGATCAGCACTGAAAAAAATGTTTGCATCTGTACTTGGTATAGCCGGAGTAGGAATGGCAGCAAAAGCAGCAACAGATGCCGGTGAAAAGAAAGAAGCAGATAATATAACAAATTTCCAGAATGTACCCCTTTTCTCAGGTCATACAAAATTCGGAAATCTTGTATTTATTGCCGGTAAAGGTGCACATGTCGAACCTTTTACAATTAAAGCACATACTGAAATAGTTCTGAAAGAACTTGAAAATGAACTTATTAAAGCCGGATCATCGATGGAAAAAGTCCTGAAAGTAAATGTATACCTTAATGACATTGCAGACTTTCAGGGTATGAATGAAGTCTATAAGGGGCGTTTTGGCAGTAAGCCTCCGGTACGTACCACAGTTGCAGTTGCCAAAGGTGGTGTTCCCGGCAACTCTCTTGTCGAAATGGATTGTATCGCATACATCTAATAAAAGGAAAGAATGAAACGCAGAGATGTTATAAAAGGTTTAACAGTTCTGCCGGTCGCAGGAGTTGCAATTGGAAGCGCCTTTCCTAAAGCGCCTGCCATTGCTTCTCCGGCGAAACGTGATCTGTTCAGAGAGCTGGGACTCAGGACATTCATTAACGCAGCAGGTACTTATACTTTTATGACCGGATCACTCATGCCCGACGAAGTCGTTGAAGCAATGATAGCTGCATCAAAGCAATTTGTTCTGCTCGATGATGCCCAGGATAAAGTCGGAGAAAAAATTGCAGCTATCTGCCATGCTGAAGCATCAACAGTAACAGCGGGATGCTGGTCGGCAATGGTACTTGGGACCGCAGGAATAATTACCGGAAAGGACCAGAAAAAGATCGGGCAGTTACCCAATCTTGAAGGACTGAAATCTGAAGTTATTACCCAGAAAAGCCACAATACCGGGTATGTTCATGCATTGAAGAATACCGGTGTGACCATTGTGCCAGTAGAGACTATAGAGGAACTTGAAAAAGCTATCAATGAAAAGACAGCGATGTTATGGTTTCTCAATTATGCAGCTCCTTCCGGAAAAATCCAGGACAAGGAATGGGTAGCCCTTGGGAAAAAACACAATATCCCCACAATGATAGATATTGCCGCTGATGTACCGCCTGTTGAAAATCTCTGGAAATATAATGACATGGGATTTGACCTTGTTGCTATTTCAGGTGGCAAAGCATTACGTGGTCCGCAAAGTGCAGGAATACTTATGGGCAGAAAAGATCTTATTGAAGCAGCACGACTGAATGCACCACCCCGTGGAGGTAATATTGGCAGGGGTATGAAAGTAAATAAGGAAGAAGTATTTGGCATGTATGCTGCTATTGACCGGTATATCAACCTTGATCACGCGAAAGAATGGAAAATTTGGGAAGACAGAATAGCCCTGATCGAAAGTTCTGCAAAAAAAGTGGCAGGGGTCAAAACAATTGTGTCTGTACCTCCCATAGCCAATCATACTCCCACCCTTAATATAGAATGGGATCCCGCCAGGATAAAAGTTACCCGGGAAGAGTTTCAGGAAAGATTACGCAAAGGTAATCCTTCAATAGAAGTGATTGCAGGCATGGGAAACAGTATAAACATAACAGCGTTCATGATGGAACCCCGCCAGGAAAAGATAGTTGCATCACGAATATTTGAAGAGCTGACAAAAGCATCCGCATGATAATGACCTGATCATTAACCGGAATTATACCGGATAAAGATCAGGTAAATTATTTTACGGAATCATGTATAAATGACCATTTCGCGTTCGGCATCCCAGCCCATACCCTGAACATACACTGTGTACATTCCGGGTTGTGAGAAACCATCCCATACCACTTCATGTCTGCCCGGCTCAAGTCCCTCAGCCTTCAGACGCCAGACAACATCACCGAAACGGTTTTTAATATCAACATAAATATCGCTCTCCTCCGGCACATTTACATCCATGACAATACCATTACTGTTGTCAGATCCGAGAGCCTTGACTGACGGTTTGTTGTCGTAAGACAGTTTGCCGGTTTTCCATGATGAATAATCAAACGGTTCATCGACCATGTGATACTGATCCTCATTCATACCGTCATAGTTCCTTCTCATATAAAGAGTAAGAAGAGGTGTTCGTTTAAATGTATCCAGTTTTACCTTGGTGGCTTTTCCGTTTTCCCACAAGTAAACAGGTATATCGAAGGGATTGAGAACGTTTGAGACACCTCTCTCAATTCCAATATGAAACAGTGCAAAATTACCGGGTTCATGCCCTGCAAGCCAGTGTGAAATAATATCAACCCTGAAAGCATCCTTTCCAAAAATTATATTATTGCTCATAAAATTCATTGCCTTGCCATCATGAGGCCCGCCTGAAAAACCGTCCCCATCCCGTCCGTATATACCTTCCACAATATTTATTCCGGTCGGGGCCACGCTGAAAGCATCTATCATTCTCTGAATCCACTGTTCCATAAACAGCCCTCCACCGTATGGGGGTCTCTCCTGACGACTCTTCCACCTGGGCATTCCCTGCTCTTCATGCTTCTTCTGCAACTCAGTTACCCGGTCCAGGTAATCGGGCTGGAAAAACTTATGATACCGCTCATCATATGTTTTGAAAATATCATAATGTCCTCCGCAGAACTGATGAAACTTCCTTCCTGTCATACCCTGAAGGTTTTTTATTGCACCCGTGATACCCATCTGGTGAGATTTTAGTTTTGCTATATTAATAAGAAAGGTATCTTCGGAAGTCATAGGCGCCATAAATCCAACTTCTTTAAATACCACTCCGCCATCTATTTTTTTGAAAATAATCTCACCCTCAGGCAGGTCCCAGTAATCCTTTGAACTCAAATCCTTCAGATCGAAATTATTCCTCTGAGCCATAGCGGTATAGCCATTTACTTCCCATTGATGAGGACAGGCACATTCTCTCAAATAGAATTTATCAGGTCCCATAGTCTTCAAGGATTTAAGGAAACCTTCAACGAAATTAATATCAGTAACTATCCCCAGATTTGAATCAGGATTTTTCGGATTAATTCTACCCGTACATGTCCAGTTTGGTTTGCAGGTGATCTTCGTAGATAGTGGTAATCCTTTACCACCGGTAGTTCGGACAAACATTTCTCCTGCCAGTTTAAAAGCTGCATCATGTATTGCCTGTTTGTCATTAGGTGCTGAAACAGAAGTCAGGTTAATAAAAACTGCTTCAGGATGCTCTTTTATAAAAGGGTGAAGATCAAAGCCATTCTCTTCCTGAAAATATGAATTCCCTACAGCATCACAAACCGGATGCATGAGCCCAACCATACCTGCTGCAGATGATACTCTTAAAAAATCACGTCTTTTCATCAAAATATAATTTTTATTTCAATGGTCTGATGCCTGTCCCGCTCAAGCGGGGGAACCGCACATGTTTGAAAATTATTTCATTAAGTGTTTGCGTTTAAATTCAATCACGTGGGTTTCATCATAATATTTATACCTGCTTTTAATTAATATTCATATAACAAAAGTAATCCTTTGTTGTTTGTACATTTTTCCAATCATTCCTTTCATGTAGCGAGTGGCTGACCTTTCGGGTATCTGACTGGTCTGCGGGACTGGCGATAATCAGTTTTCTTTGCATCAAATGAAGCATTTATATATTCACCCAAGTAAATCTGCCCTTTTATTGTATCTCCCGACAGGGTTCCTGAAAAAATATAAGGAACGTTGTCTGCAATCATTTTTTCACTGCTGCTAAGCTTTAACTTGTAGCCTTCAATCGTTCCGACT
>CAZPMM010000109.1:0-6336 GCA_964587405.1 uncultured Rikenellaceae bacterium | reverse complement strand
TTTCGCTGAGGGGGTATTCGCCGGCTCCGCCCTGAGTAAAACCGCGACCGGTTTTTTCACTTTGAGGTCTCCAGTTTTCCGGATAATTGCGGTGAAGATCGAGTCCTCCTATTCCATCTTCATTAATCCGTCCGTCATTGTCATTATCTATACCCTCAGAGGATGTAAGATAGATACCTTTCCCCGGGGTAACTCTTTTCATTATCCTGCCGCTGGGATCTTTGGGATCAGGTATCATATTACCCTTTTTTTCATCTTTCCAACGCATGGTGTGTATAAAACCATCATTATCAAGATCGTCCGGAGCATCCTCATCCAACAGGCCGTCTCCGTCATTATCAACAGGCCTGACTGTACTTCTGTTGCTTTGGGCTGTATGAAGATAAAGGTTATGTCCGTCGGGATTATTGACAGGGCGCAGGTAAATAGTCTTAGTATCAAGGAGATGTGTAATCTCCGGATCTTTTCCGTAATTTTCCAGAAGATATTTTCCAAGCCACATTACCGTTTCTGAACCAGTGATCTCTCCGCTATGTCTTCCCCCTTCAAAAAATGCAGCAGGTTTGTCAGTATCTTTTCCGGTTTTTTTGTTTGTAAGTGTAATCTGCAATACAGGTCTCCCCTCATAACTCTTTCCTACTTCATAAAGATCTGTCAGGTCAACATATTTTTCAGCCCATATTTCAAGCCAGTCATATATTACATCAAGAGAATGATAATTATCAAAAAGCAGCTCATCTCCTGTTTCATACTCCACATTTTGAAACCTTACTTCCGGGAAATAATTTACACCATGTCTCATCCCTTCGAGAGTATAATTTACTTTTTTTTCAGAAACATTACCTTGTTGCACTTGAGTCCAGCCGGAGATAATAATAGAAAGACAAATAAGGATTGTTAATACAAATCTCTTCATAATTAATGATTTAAATGGATTTTCTGTTTATTTATCCTCTTTTTGAGAGAATTTCGAGCTTGTTTATGTCAGATATCTCGATCGTCTTGCCATATATTTTAATAATACCTTCCTTTTTGAAATCAGAAAGTGTTCTGATAACATTTGCCGTGCTCATACCGATATAATCAGCGATTTCTTTTCGTGAGACTGGAAGATCAAAGATCCTTGAGTTATAAATTTCTCTGCTGAAATACAGAAGTACATATGCACTGCGGCCAATAAGGTTTTTCTGTCTCAGATCCAGGGCCTGACCAATTATTTTTTCATTGATTTCAGAAATCCGTGTAAGCAGTAACATTGCAAAATTCCCGTTCTTTAAGAACAGATTTTTTATATAATCAAAATTCACCGAGCAGACAATTGAATCTTCCAGTGAGGCAACAGAATAGTTGTAGCGCTCACCTGAGAATATACTCATATTGCTAACAAATTCAAATGCTCTCGTGAATGTTATTATCTGTTCTTCACCCAAATGGGATCGCCGGAACACCTTAACCAATCCGCTTTTGAGGTACTTAAAACTTGTTATTCTCTCTCCCTCAAGGTTGATTATCTCTCCTCTGTGAAAAGAATGTTCCTGTTTGTTTCTGCAAAGTTCAAGTATGAGTTCATAATCGAGACTTGAAAAAACAACATTTCTGAATTCACAGTTTTCACAAACACAATCTATATTCTTTATTTCCATAATAACGGCTTCTCCACAAATTTACATTTTTCCATTTCATTATTGCCATTGAGAAACATAAATAAGGCTGGTTGTTTGGTTAATTGACAAATTTGAGTCTATTTTGGGAACAGATTCCGGAACTACTATCAGATTGATATAATATGAGTTATAAAACCGATTACCACATACACACAACATTCAGTGACGGGAAAGCTGCTCCCGAAGAATATATTGCTCCTGCAATTGCTGCAGATATATCAGAGATTGGCTTTTCAGAACATCTTTCTCTTTTCAGCAAAAATCAGGATTGGGTAATGAATCCTGAACATATGGATAAATATCTTGACTATATTGATAATTTAAGAAATAAGACAAATAATATCATTATCCGATCCGGGCTTGAAGTTGATTATATAGAAGGGAAGGAACAGGAGATAAGTAACTTTCTTAACCGTTTTGACCTCGATTACCGGATCGGATCGGTGCATTATCTTGGAAAAAGAACTGTAGATGAAGGGCCTGATTTTTATGAAGGTAAAAGTTTTGACAAGCTTTTTGAATTATATTTTTCCGTAGTCAGGAGTGCTGTATTATCAGAAATCTTTGATATTATTGGTCACTGTGATCTGATACGTATATTCGGTTACAAACCCACCTGTGATCCTGAGCCTTATTACAGGGAACTTGCAAGAACGATGAAAAAACATGATATCGTCTTTGAAGTCAATACTAACGGAAGGAACAAACCTGTTGCAGATTTTTATCCCGACCCCAGATTTCTGAGGATTTTCAGTGAAGAAAAAGTGGCTGTATGTGTAAACTCGGATGCACACATGCCCGTGAGGGTCGGACAGTATTTTGATGATGCCTACCAACTGCTGAAATCCGCTGGTTTTAAGGAAATGGCTGTATTCAGCAGACGCAAGAGAAGATTTGTGCCCATTTGATATTGTTAAACACCGGAAATATGTGCAACGAAAATTTTAATCCCTATTGCTATCAGAATTAATCCTCCGATTATTTCTACATTTTTACCGAGTCTTTTCCCAGCAGATTTCCCTATTCTTATAGCTGTCATTGATGCAAGAAATGTAATTATTCCAATCAGAATACTTGATTCCCAAATTCTTATATCAAGAAGTGCAAAGCTGATACCAACTGCAAATGCATCAATGCTGGTACTCAATGCTGATGTCATCAGACAGGGTAACCTGGTATAATCCCTAACTTTTTCATTTTCTTTTCTTCCTGCACCCTCAATTATCATTCTGATTCCAAGTATTGAAAGCAGACAAAGTGCCACCCAATGATCGGTAGCTTTCATAAAAGCACTTACAACAGATGCAAGGAAATATCCTGCAACCATTAATCCGGCCTGAAAAACAGCAAAAATCAATGCCACCCTGACCGCCTGCCGAAAAAACATAGCATTATTGATAACACCGAAAGAAAGAGATATGGCAAAAGTATCAAATGAAAGTCCCAGAGAAACAGCAAGAAGAGTGATAAAATCCATAAAATTTTACTGAACTCCAAACTTAGTTAAAAAATGGTTCGCAGCTTATCAAATTGATCTTATATTTACACCCCATTAATCTGATGAAAAATGAGAGCGGTCATTCAGCGTGTAAGCAGGGCATCAGTAAGTGTTGAAAAAAAGATCCTTGCATCCATTAACAAGGGATTAATTGTTCTTGCCGGCCTTGAAGAAGCAGATACGGCTGAAGATGTTGAATGGTTGAGCAATAAGATTGTTCAGCTCAGAATCTTTAATGATGAAAATGGTATTATGAATCTTTCAGTGCGTGAAACAGGAGGAGACATAATTGTAGTAAGCCAATTCACTTTGCATGCCAGAACCAAAAAAGGAAACAGACCTTCATATATTAAAGCTGCTTCACCTGCAAAAGCAATACCATTGTATGAAATGTTTGTTTCAAAACTGACAGAACTATTGGGAAAACCTGTTGGAACAGGTGAGTTTGGAGCCATGATGATGGTGGAAATACATAATGATGGCCCTGTTACAATAATAATTGACACTAAGAACAAAGAATAGAACAGATGAATGAAAAAAGATCTTCAGATACGATATATTCCTTTTTACATTATTGGTTTTGCCCTGTTTTCATCATAATATAATTTTATTAATAACCCATTTTGAAATACAAAAAACACTATATTAACCCCCGTCTAATTTACTCATGTCTTTACTGAATTAAATCTGATATCATGACCAAATTATATGAGAAGTTAATAAAACAATGTCCGTCCGGATCAGAGATCACAAGAGAGCTTAAAAAAGTGTCAGAAATCATGTCTGCGCCTCCTGACAAACATTTGCTGATGACAATATTGAATTGTCTTGATCTCACAAGTCTGAATACTTCTGATAATAAGAGTCATATTTTACAGCTTACCGGAAAGATCAACAGTTTTTCCGGAAGGTTTACAAATATACCGAATGTTGCAGCCTTTTGTGTATTTCCCAATTTTGTTCCTGTTGTAAAGGAAAAACTGGCAGTTAAAACAGTCAAAATAGCATCTGTTGTCGGAGCTTTTCCTTCATCCCAGACATTTCGTCCCATAAAGCTGGCAGAATGTAAAATGGCTCTCGAATCAGGAGCTGATGAGATAGATATGGTTATCTCGGTAGGTTCATTTCTGAGCAATGATTTTGCAGCCGTTGCAGATGAAATAAGAGAAATAAAAGAGGCAATCGGTGATAAACATCTGAAAGTTATATTGGAATCAGGCCTCCTTGGGGATCATGAAAATATTTTCAAAGCATCAATGATCGCAATGGATGCAGGAGCGGATTTTATAAAGACATCTACAGGCAAAATTAATATTTCAGCAACTCCCGAAGCTGCATTCGTTATGTGCAGAGCGATTTCTTATTTCTATTCCGAAACGGGAATAAAAGTCGGTTTCAAACCTGCTGGAGGTATTGTGACTGTAAACGATGCAATATCATATTACAGGATAACAGAACATTGCCTCGGAAAAAACTGGCTCAATAATAATTATTTCAGGATCGGTTCAAGCCGTCTGGCAAATAATATTCTGTCCGAAATTGCCGGAGAGAGACATGATCATTTTTGAACAGGACCAAAATATTATACAGCAGGACCCTCCAGTACCAATACAGGATACATCCTTAAAAATGATCTCTCAGCCTGCCGATACTGCGGGTTTAATTGAGAGTTCCGATTCTCTTTCCACCACTCCTATTATCCAGCAGCCTTTTAATAAACCTGTCAATATTGATTCGGGTTCCGTCAGCTTCAACAAACGCTTCAGTGATTTGATCTTTTCCGGGCAAAATGATTTGTTTGACGATCATCACTGGAAATATTCATCCCGTTTCCCTTTCAGTTTTCTGGAATCAACGAAAAAAACAGAATATTCATCAGGGATACAGCTCATTGAAAACCTGAAAGAAGGCCAGGTCATACCCGGAAATCCATTCAATGCTGATTGGATCATTATACTTGTTGTAATTTCAGCATTCACTTATTCAGCACTTAGCGCATTCCACGGGAAATTCATAATTCATATCAAATCTTTTCTTTTTTTTAAAGGAATAAGAGATCAGCCGGTACGTGAGTCAGGAAGTCTTTTTCACTGGCAATCAGGTTTAATAAATATAATCTCCGTTTCCGGAATAGCCCTGTTCTTATATTTTACTGCCACTTTTTATGATTTTATACCGTTCGGAATATCCGGAATATTACTTTGGTTTATCTTTTTTGCTCTTGTTGCACTGTTTATAACTTTACGTTTTATTACATGTTTTCTTCTTGGAATTATAAGCGGAGAAAAGCCATTATTTGACGAATATACAGCAATAGTGTTTCAATTTTACCAAATAACAGGATTAATATTGTTCACTCTTTCGGTTCTTCTTGCATATACATTTTTATTCAAACCAGGGACACTGCTTAAAACAGGATTTGTTTTTATTGCCATGGTATATTTTATGCGAATACTGAGGCTATTTTTAATTTTTCTGAAAAGGGATGTTTCAATTTTATATTTGATTTTGTACCTTTGTGCCCTGGAATTTCTTCCGGCACTGATAATAATGAGATATTTGACAAATCTTTTTTAGATTGAGTGAGAGGTTCCTGAGAAGTTTAATTAAAAAACCGTAAGGAGTTGAAAATAAGGAAGATTTTAGTATCGCAGCCAGAACCGTTGAATCCGAAATCTCCATATTTCGATCTGGCAAAAAAATATAATCTGAAAGTTGAATTTAAACCCTTTGTTCAGGTAGAAGGCATTCCGGCAAAAGATTTCAGGCAACAAAAGATCAATATCCTGGATTTTTCTGCAGTAATTTTCACAAGCAAAACAGGGATTGATCATTTTTTCAGGATATGCAACGAGCTCAGGATAGTTGTTCCCGATTCAATGAAATACTTTTGTATTACCGAAAATGTAGCGTTTTACCTGCAGAAATACATTATTTACAGGAAAAGGAAGATATTCTACGGGAAAGCTAAATTTCAGGATCTTATTGATGTAATAGTCAAACACAGGAATGATAATTTTTTTGTGCCTCTTTCAGAACCTCATAATGCAGAGATCCCTGAACTTCTTGACAAAAACTCCATCAAATATACCATAGGGATTCTATACAAGACTATCAGCAGTAATTTTAACGATATTAAAAATTTCGATTATGATATTCTTGTTTTTTACAGTC
>CAZPMM010000108.1:0-6376 GCA_964587405.1 uncultured Rikenellaceae bacterium | reverse complement strand
ATGTCAATCCGCCTTGCTGTGCCCGGAATATAAAACTCTTCACCGTTCACTCCTGCTGCTTCGTAAAGCCTTAGTCCTTTTTCAATGACATTAAGGTTGCGCACAAGATAATTTCGGAGATCGTTTTCGTATGCAAACTCATTTTCTTCTTGTACGATAACTTCTTCTTCTTCATCTTCGCTCTCAGGCGTAATTCCATCTTGGTCATTCTTAAACCGGACAACGAGGTTTTCAAAGAATTTCGTTCTGGTTTTTCCTCTGTCTGTTAATCCAGAAGTCCACACTTTCTGATAGAAATCATCAAGAAGTTTATTGTCACGAACCAACGTGATGATTTTTGCACGCCTTAATGTGGTATGGTAAGATTTGAATTGGTCGGGGGATATTCTGATCTCTTCGGCTTCCTTTTCAAATCCATGTTCCTTCAGAAAAGCGTAAGCGGCAATTAATGAAAAGTTCCTCTTATATTCCATCCTTTCGGGTATTTGTTTGGTTTATTACCATACGTAGCATAAATATACTTCTATTCTTTTCATCTTAGGTTGGGTTTGCCGACTTATATTGGGAACAAATATTGAAAGTATGATCCACATAAAATCTTTATAATGAACAATTGGGTCATAATTAAATAATTCATAAAGAACTAAATGTCATGCCTTAACTGACATCATCTTTAAATTCTCAAATCTGTTGATTATTAAAACATTTCCATAATTTTTTCGTTTTACCGGTAAAACACCTAATATGAAAAATACAGTAGTTTTTAATTTTGCATTAATTCTGATCACCATAACTTTTATAAGTTGTGAAAATGAAGATGTGTCTGATGATTCCCGCTACAGACTATTACAAATCGCAGATAATGCTGCGATGGAAAATCCCTTCTGTATTTTTGAATATGACACTAAGGGTAAGGTTGTTAAGATTTATCGGGACGATGAAGTTATAGAAATTGAATATAATCAAGTTGGCAAACCAGTGAAAATTACTGGTTATGGCACTAAAAATATGGAATGGAATGGGAATAGTTGCATTATAGCATCCTACGATAGAAAAGAAATCTTAAATTTTAATGATAAAAACCAACTTGAATCAGAAGTTTATCTGGTCAAGCACGATAGTCAATCTGATTTCGATACTCTGGATGTTCTTACCGTATCAAGAATTGATAATAAGAATGTAAAACTGATTAAGGAGTATTATCCTATTGGCTCAGGTGGTTGGGAAGAAACGTTTCAATTTGGGGAAATGTTCAGTCCTTTTAAAAACATTGATGTTTCTATACTTATGTTAACAGACATGTCTTTTGGAGAGTGGGAAATTGAGTTTCAAAATGAATTTAATCTAATCGCATTCGATGAGGGAAGTGGATATTCAGCAACAATCGACTATGACGTTGAATATGGCAAGTTCCCTGTGCGTGCTGCGGTAAAGTATAGTAGTAATAGTGAATTTGAGTATGTATATTTTCTTTATGAGAAATATTGAATCTGATGAGTGTAACCTATTTATCACTCTATTTTTGCATCAAGTCCGATAGCCTTTAGTGGCAAGATGAATTAAACCTCCACATTTCTGAGATTTGATATATTTTCTACCGCAATCAGATAATGTATAGAACCTGTATTATCAAAACTCTTGTTAAAATATGTTGTAGGGTCGGGTGATGAGATTGGAAAAACCGATCTCATCAACCTTTGAGAGGGCACATCGGTTGACCATACCAAGTCATATAATTCTTGCCGTGTAAATGTTATTTTTTTCATAACAGGATAATTTTTATAAAAATCTTGACTTTTATTCAAATATGGTGTAAATTAGTAGGGTGTTTCGCAGTTTCTGAGTGCTTTTTCTATGTAATAAGGTTTCATATCGGAAACTGTTAACCACAGCGATATTTGACATACAGACCAAGATATTAGAGACGGCACATCTTTCCTTTTAGCACGAGGGAAATGCAGCGAGACATATTAATTCCAAACTTGTGCCGTCTCTTTTAATACGTTGGGCGACCAACTTCAGGGGCAGTCCTTCTTACCCATAGCACGAGGGTGAAATGCAGCGAGACATCAGAGAGGACTGTCCCTTTTTCTTTTCCATATTTCTTTTTGGTTGCAGATTGTATAGAATTAACGCTACCTATTTGCTATCAGAACAATAGGTTGATAAAACATTCCCATAGTTGTGTGGTAGCAGCACGACTCTAACCATATTTTGCATTATTCATCAACCGGTTATTGTTTGGTTGGTTTTGAACAAATATATTTTATACATTGCTATGAAATAAACATTAGACAGCACAAAATTCTAATATCCAATATAATGAAAACATTCAACCATGAGGAATTCATTGCATTACTCACTTCAAAGGACACACTACATAAACTACCAGAGTTTTTGAGCGGGTTCTACTATCTGATTGAGATTGTGACAGATGAAATCAGTACTGGTATTGGAAATGATACGAATGCGTATCTCCAGAGGTGGGAATTGAGTGATGCAACAACCATACAAGGTAAAATCTATTTTATATTTAAAATGTGGGGGCGTCTACCTAATCACATGTTAGTGCATAAAAACATTTCTGAACATGAAGGAAAGAAGTTTGCAGTTCCAAAGACAGCAATTTTCGCCATACTTAATGATTTGGTTAAACAAAATCTACCTGATTTTAGTATGAGCAATCTCAACAAGACACAAGTGATAAAGAAATATTTGGATGGCTTCAATAGAAACCAAAAAGGCATATGCGAGGTCTGTGGTTATGAGGGCATCACTATGTGTGGTGTAATTCAAATAATGCGATCATCGTCATTTCCCTACGAATACGGAACATCCCCTAACTTTGGGAATGCACAAGGCGGGTTTGATTTGGCGTTTGCTGATGTCAACCAACATGTACCACATGGGTCTATTTATTTCTATAAATTGGCTGATGCATTTACTCCACACAATTTCTGTTCACTGGAATGTGCATTTGAGTATTCGGTTAAAACGAATTCGATTGTGAATTATCCTGACCCTGTCGCTGAAAGTACAATAAGGGCAATAACCCCCGATATTTTAAAAATTAATCACAACTTGGGGTTGCCAGAGATAATGAAATATAGAGGTCAACCAAGCGGTAAGATGTAAGAGATTCATTATGTTTTTTGACAGAGAAAAGTGTATCGAGTTTTGTGAACTTGGCATAGACAAAAAAAGAATTGGTCAATACCAAGAGGCACTTGCTTTTTATCAGAAGGCAATATCATATGATCCGACCTTTTGCCCTGTCTATATGAATATAACAAAAGTGCTTATTGGGATAAAGGAGTATTATATTGCGTTTAAAAGCCTTATGACATATGCACATCTGAATTGGCTAAGCCCAAATCATGATAATACACAATACCAGATGCTGCTACCATCCTATGATTTTAACCGTAAAATCACAGAAGACCTCAGGCTTCAGGATGACTTAGTCGAAACCATCTGTAGGCAGTATCCGAGCCTGAAAACTATAGCATCCGATACGAACTTGACATTCAATGCAGGAATTTGTTACATAATGAGCCACCCCCAAGTTATTAGTTATAATTCAATTGATGTGGATTTGATATACAACCATGGCATTCTACTTCTTGGTCAGATACCACAAGGGAAAGTTATTCGGGGTACTGAGCATGAACCCATGATAAATCTTATAGGGTTTGCCTATATAATTAAAAACCTACGGAACATTCAAGTTATTTCAGAGGTTATTAATACTTATCTGACTGAATCCTTTGAACCAATCGATCTGTAAATCAATGATGTCTACTGCCATTTTCAATAGCAAATTCTTAAAAATCATCGTTAATAGCAAGATGCAATTGTTAGTTTATTGAAATTGGAGACTTCAAAAGAGTGTTGTAAAGACAACCAATAAAAATTTTTTTTTTTTGATCATGAGTAGGTGAGAATCACTTATGATCTTAGTCCGTAAATCTTCATTAAGCCTTGACAACCATGGGAAGCATCATTAAAGGAAGGTGTAACAATTGTGGATATAGAACCAAAGACCTATATTATGGAGGGGGTTTCATTAATTTCGAAACCTGTTGCAATTATCCGATTCTGGATAAGGAGAAGAAAGAAGTGGCTATGGCGAATATAATGGACAAGGAAAAAGTGCTGAGACAAAACCCCAACCTTGTGTTCTATGATGATGAGACCCTATCCGATAGCAAATCACAAAACAAAGATAACTTTCACGAATGGGGTGATTATAAGGTATATAGGCAAGGGTATTTCTGCCCTAAATGCAATAAGTTCACTCTCGGATTTTCTTCTTTCGGTAACTGGGATTAAAAGTAGAACGCCAATCAAAACAACTGCTGACATTCATGACGATATTTGAACAGATCAAAGACACCCTGAAGGATCGAGCAGACACTACTTTAACTGCATCAGAGATCAAGAATGCAGTTTCGGCAAAATATGGTACAAATGCCAACAGCATCATTCCCTCAGACTATTGTTACAACAGGTTTAATTCCGGTATACCATTCGATAAACATATTTTCGAATACATCGATCACAGCAATTACAAATACTTGGGGGAGCGATATCCATATACTGGCTTGATCTTTCATAAACCGGCAAATCAAAACCTTGATTTTATTGTTGGAGAATGGATTGCAGGAAGAAAGATATTTTATTCTTCTCCGGTACGTAAAGATTCTGCAGAAGGGTTGAGCATTGTGGATCACGCTTCAAGGATTGTTGTTACATTAGTTGATTCACGACCATCGAGTATTGATACTTCCACAAACTATAATCACAACGCTTTTCTTCCACAATTGTATTCTGCGTCCCAGATAAAAGATTTGATCAATAGGGCAGATGATTATGAAGAGACAAAACGGTTGATAGCCAAACTGGAGGGACTCAAAAGAACCAGAACTCCGTTTTACCTAAGTTTTGATGACTTTGATGAAATCTTACATTGGAAATTGCGAAGACAATATTCACGGCAGAAAAGAAATTTCCAACTCAATACAGATGAATCAGTTAGGAAGATAACAACATCCGCCTTCTCAGTCTCTGGTGCTGATGATAGAGATACTATTCGATTCCTGTTAAAAGCATTGGTTGTTCTGCATGGTGTCCAAATTCCTGTTGCATCCGCAATAATGACTTTATGTTTTCCTG
Source organism: uncultured Rikenellaceae bacterium (assembly GCA_964587405.1). Lineage (GTDB taxonomy): Bacteria > Bacteroidota > Bacteroidia > Bacteroidales > VadinHA17 > LD21. Next base: position 1,201 of record CAZPMM010000108.1, on the reverse strand, counting down.
AGAAGTATTGCGTAATAGATTTCAGGGGTTGGCGGCAAGTGTACGGCAAAGTAAAGAAGTATGGAAATTATTCCATAAGAGAATATTTTGATTATTGGTCAAAGATCACATATGTGGCACTGAAATTTGGAGTCACGCCACAGGAAGTGGATATGGCATTATGGCAACTGGATATCGAAAGTAATTAGAAGAAATAGTTGAACAGCCAACTATTCTGTTCCAACAAACTGATCAACAATTTCTTGGACTTGCTCATAGGTAAGAGTTTTTTTCTCCAATAGTTCATCTGTGATTTTTAATAGCAGTTGCTTATGGACATCGAGGCTGAGCAGTTGGAAGGTGTAAATAATCAAAAATCTCTTATAAGCAGTGCGAAACGGCTCAGGCTGATTTAGCAATCTACTGTTATTTAATGCCAAAAAGTCGGTTCGTGATCCTGTCTTGTCGAAACCTTTTGTTCCTGAAAAAATTCTTTGGGAAATGTACCCCGCAATAGTACTCACGTCTTCACTGAAATTTTGATAGAATTCATCTGGTGTTATTCTGGAATATGAAGCCTTATCGTGATAGTATGGCGTGGTTGGTTGGATGTATCCCAGCGACTTCCCGTCTGTATGGCTTTTTAATGCACTTTTCTCGATGGTAACAATCGAAAATTGCAACCCTGTCAGAATGTGAGCCAATGCGTGACCGGACTCGTGAATTGCTATTTGCTCAATGCTATCGTGCATAAAATAAGTAGATTAGACCATCTGTTGCATAAATAAATTGTATATCCTTGCCAACAGTAATGTGAGTGCTAAGATTTGACCTCAATATCCTCTTATATAAATACCCTGAAATCATGAAATGGACATTATAGGAAGAGGGGGTGGGTATCCGGGGCTTAGTCCCCCCTTTCCACCCCCGATCTATAGGACTATGGGTCGTTCAAGAGTCTGATTTCTGGGGGTTTGTGAATTCACATCAACGAGAGCCATCTCAAATTTTTCCTGAAAAAGAAAAGAAATTTGGGAAAATCGAAGTGTGAAAATTTTTCCAAATATTTTTCGTGTATCTGATATTTATAGTGGATATGCGATCTGTGATGATGACCTGACTGACTCGTCCCCGTCATAGTTTAGCATTAATAAGTTTTTCTGTTCGACATCCATTTCGATATCTCATTCGCTATATCATCATCCGAAATTCTTAAATAGTG
>CAZPMM010000107.1:0-6410 GCA_964587405.1 uncultured Rikenellaceae bacterium | reverse complement strand
TCGGAGAGGTTCTGCCCGTTCAATAACCGCGCGTTCGTATTGAACACCGGCCCCGCAGACACTCCGGACAGTTGCAGATTGCCTGTGAACCCCAACAACAGCTCTATCGTCTGGAAAGAAGGCGACCCCTGGGCCAATACCCTTACGGTAATCGTTGTGCCCGCGGGAACTGAATAGGTTACCGTTTCGAAGGATAGATGGGGCTGGGAGGTCGCGGGCAATGTATAAAATGTCGGGGAGCTAAAGAACGTGTAGGGTTGACCGGGCGAAGTATTCACAGCGCACAGAGCGATATAAGGTTTCGTCGTCGCAATCGATGCCTGAGTTGTGGTTTTGGCTACGGTTGCCAGCGCGGCCACGGACGTGGAAAACTGGGTTGGGTTGTCTAGCTCATAAAGTCGGTACTTCTCCTGGACATCGGTTGCAAACAAGGGATGCCACTGGATCGAAAAGGTATTTGGCGAAGGGGTAGCGACCACCGTATCGATTGCGGGTGCAAAAGGTGTGTTCACCTTTTCCCAGGTAGCTCCGTAAGCATTAAGGAGCAGGATTAGATCCCAAACGTCTACATAACCATCCGGATTCACATTCGCCACATAAGGCCCAGAAGGAGGTAAAGTCACCGTATCCCCCATGCGACCGATATCGACGGAAGTGTCGAACGTTTTGTAACGATTCAACAGATAGATTAAGTCCCATACGTTGATGTATCCGTCTTGTCCGGAAGTCATTACAGAACTGAGGCATAGGTCTCCGGCGTTTCTTAGCGAAGATACGGGGAGAATACTCCGTATTGACGTATACATCGATCGCTCGGGTAAAGCCATTTTGGAAAGGATATCCCGAGTATAGATTTCAAGAATCTTCGCGGAAGCGCCCTTCGGCAATGCATGATAAACGAAAGAAGGAGGGCCTGAGTCGGGCGTCTCTATCCAAAACGCGCTTTGTGTTTCTCCGGCCTCCCCTTTCCCGGGTAAAACGAAAAGCGGGAACTCCGTAGAGGCGATTTCGCAACCACTGAATTCTAGTCGGGCAAAACAAACGCCGGATCCGGCGACCAGCATATCGACTACTCCGCCTTCTTTCCACCTCGAAACGCATGCAATACCGTTTTTATCGTACGATGATATCCTGATCGCACGGTTCGCCGTTTTCGAGACAACAATATCTTCGGTATGGCAGAAAAACCCATCTCCGACTTTCACCAAATAACGACCACGGGGTAATAATGCCAGGACGACTCCCTGCGCGTCAGCGAGAAAGCAAAATTTCGATCCGACCGAGGAAACCCATTCTGTACGAGCGTAGGAGACTGGCATTCCGTAGACATCCGTTATCGTAAGTATCACTGACTTTTTTTCCTCTTGAAGCATACACGCCGTGAACAAAAAAAACGGGAAAACAAACAGAATGATCCAATTTTTCATTGTGACCCCTCCATTCATTTTGAGAATCTGTCCGTGTATTAGGAACCGTTTGATTCTATTATACTCTTTTCGGAAAGATGAGAGGGATGATTACGCTGAACAGGGGATTCTCATTATCTGCGCGCCGATTCTTCCGAATGAAAAAAAGGGCGAACCGTCGCCCTTTTTTTCATCGTATTCGTATCGTATATTCTTACGAATATTTAAGGTAGTGTTACACTTTGCCTTGAAGCATCGATCGGTACATCAGCCCCGGAAGTAAAAGTGTCCAATTGAATTGTCCCCGGGGAAGTGGAAATGACGGTAAAAAGCGTCAGGTTACTCGGAGAGAATCCGGAGAAATTCGTATTGATTTCGTCCTGATCAAGAGAAAGAACCACCGAAAAATTACCGAAGGTTTCCTTCTCGATAAAGTCTGGAAGTATCGCCATATTTGTAAAATTGATCGTCGAAGACTCGAAAACCATTACAAACGGCGATACGGGAGTAAAATATGTCATTGATTTTACTTGAAACCCATTACCGGAAGACAATTTCTCCAAGTAGATTGGCCCGACAGGAGCGCTTGAAGCGGTTGTGAAACTATAAACCGAGCTCGCAACACCCGCTCCGTAAGCATTCGTCGCGAAAACTTTCCAATAATAGGTACTCCCTTGCGTCAATCCGCTAATCGCAAAACTGGGAGATGATGTGGTACCTTTATAATCGTTGGGGCCGGACAAGGCAGACGTTTCGCCGATCCAAACATGGTAAGTAATCGGTAAAGTCCCCTGACATGACCAGGTCAAGGTTGTACTCAGAGGTACGGAGCTTTGCCCGTTGGTTGGGGACAATAAAGTCAAATTCGAAGGCGGTAATCCGCTTCCGCCGGCGGTGGTGAAAGCTGTCGTCGCTCCCGTTGAAGAACCATAAGCGTTGGTGGATACAATGTACCAATAGTAGGTCGTGTTCGGATTCAAAATGGGAGAAGGACAGTGAGAACGGTTCAATCCCTGAGCGATTCGCGTCATCGTAGCCGGCGTGTCACTAAAATAGACATCGTAAGCCATTGGAAGACTACCGGCGCTGTCTTCCCAAACCAAGTACACCTGGAGAGGAATACCGGTTGCGGAATTGGCGGGGTAGAGATTCGTCGGCGCATCGGGAGGTATACCCGAAGACCGGGTCGTAAACGAATACTCCTCTCCGGCTATCGTTCCTAAACCGTTCTTCGCCACAACATACCAATAATACGTTGTATTCGCCATTAACGCTGGTGTTGGAATGTAGCTCTGTGTTATATCCTGACCAATCGTATCCGTCGGCGCGGGAGTGGTTCCGAAATACACATCATAGGTAATCGGCTGGGTCCCGCTACTGTGCTGCCATAATAAATACACCTGCAAAGGGATACCGACAGCATTCATCGCAGGGTATAAATTCGTCGGGGTTCCCGGATCCGTTACAGTCGCTTGAGTAGTAAAACTCGTCGTGAGGCCTGAGACAGGTCCTCCGTAGGCGTTATAAGCTTCCACGCGCCAGTAATAAACGGTGGAAGGAGCAAGAGCGCTCGGCGTAAAGGTTGTTTGCGTCAAACCGTTCGCGATTTTCGTTGTTGGAACCGTTTGAGTATCGAGGAAGACATCGTAATAGACCGGCGCGGTGCCGGTACTGGCTTGCCAGTTTAGAACCGGATTTAAAGAAACCTGCGAAGCGCCTGCGGTCGGAGTGACGTTAACTGGGCTTGAGGGACCTATTCCGGTACTTAGGGTCGAGAAATGCCATACCGCGCTTTGAGCGGATCCTTGGCTATTCCTCGCGACAACTTTCCAGTAATAGGTCGTGTTCGATTGCGAAGCCGAACAAACCGCCGTCAGCGCGCTTGAGCCGTCGACGATTTTCGTTATAGGATTCGGATTCGTATCCAAGTAAACATCATAAAGGATCGGGGCAGTACCGTTCGCCGAAGCGTTCCAATAGAGTGTTACCGGTGTGGCTAACTGAGTTGCACCGTTTGCCGGTGAATAAGGGATGGGAGAAGAAGGCGGAACGCTGGCAAGAACGGTTGTAAAACTCCAAGTATTACTGGCGGACCTTCCGCCTCGATTACGGGCTACCACTTTCCAATAGTAGGTCGTATTCTCCTGCAGCACGGAAGAATTAACCGAAGTCGCTTCGATTCCTGCTGCCGGGGTAATCAACGTCGAGGGATTCGGATCCGTACCAAAGTAGACATCATAAACGATCGGTGTTGTTCCATTGCTGCTCGTCCAACTTAAGGTTACGATCGTCGCGACGCCTGTTGAATTGTTTAAGGGGAATAGGACAAACGGTTCGGATGGCGCAATATACCAATAAAAGCAACCGGTTAACAACAATAACGGCGCCATCAATAAATAAATAAACCACATTCGCTTCTTCATACGCTACCTCCGATTTCACATTAAACGAACCGGTATACTTCTTCACATTTCGAAAAGTATATACCTTCCTGTTCTATTCTATCATAATGGTAACCTTTGATGAAAATAAACTCTCAATACGATCGACCACTAGAAAACAAGGAGTTGATTCAAAGAGGAAATCGGAACCGAGACGCCGTCATTAAGGATCTCGGTGAGATACACAGACCCCGTTTTCGAAGAGGCGAAAGTTACCGTGGCAATGGTCAGGTCACTCCCACCAGTATACAGTATCGTTCCGTTCAAATCGGCTGCTTGATTGCTGTACACGATATCAGGCAAACTGACGATGGGATTCGGTACGAGACCCGAGATCGCTCCGTTCGGTGAGAACTCTGAACTGTCGAGCGCGGGATCCAGCGTCGCAGTCAGCTTCATATTGACCGTAGTCCCTAATAAAATCGGAGCAACCGTTTTGATGCGAAAACCCGTATCATCGGGCAATTTCTCAAGGTAAATCCCTTGTGTTACAGTGCTCGAAAACGTAACCGTGTCTGTTGCCCCTATCGATACCGATTCCTCACCGTTATTAAAATCGACAATCTGAACAGAACCTGTCGGCGGATTCAGAAACGTAACGGTTGCTATCGTTAAATCTCCTGAAGAAAGAGATAAAGGACTACCGTTCAAATAAGCGTTGACGTTGCTATAGATGACTTCCACAGAGCTGCCCACATTAGGCGAGGGTACGATCGGATTCGGAACCAGCCCCTCGATCATCCCTCTCGGTAAGAAATAATCCGATTCAAACGGAATTTGAGTACTGAACGTCATCGAAACGCTCGAGGATAACGCGAATGATTGGTTTGAACATAGTTTAAAACTCTTCTCATCGATCTTCTCTAAGAAAACGACCGCCGCAGAAACCGGTATTGATACGGTAAAAGAAGCAACAGAGCTTTCAACGATCCCTAAAGCGTTTTTTCCGACTACCCTCCAGAAATACATACCGTCGGTTAATCCGGATACCGCCTGTTCGGTATTTGCGAGATCCGAACCTACCAATGTGACAGGGAACGGATTTTGATCGAAATACACATCATAGGTGATCGGAGTCGCTCCCGAAGAGGCCAACCATTGTAGAGTCACGGCGTTTTGCGTAACTGCCTCACCATCTTCAGGGGCGAGAAGAACCGGCGCGGTCAGCGTCGCGGATTCGGTCGTGGTCATCTGGAAAACCCATACCTCGCTCGAAGCCTGTCCAGAACCGTTTTTCGCTGATACCTTCCAGTAATAGGTACCCGTTGGAATCACCGATAATAACAGGTTCGTCGTCTCGATATTACTTGCCGAGATTGTGACGGGAGTTTCTATCGTATCGAAGTAAACGTCATACGTAATCGGTACATCTCCCGAAGAAGCCGCCCACTGTAGTGTGATGGGTTGAATCTCTACGGGCGTGTTGTCCCCGGGGTATAAAAGTATCGGAGCGCTTGGAGGCTCCGAGGCGGAAATCAAAACAGTGAAAGAGAAAACGGTACTTTCTGTTTCACCGAAAGCGTTTTTCGCGACGATTCGCCAATAATAAGCGCCGTTCGTTAAATTCGATCTTATAAAAGAAGTTGCAGAAAGGTTTTGGCCGGCTAACGACAATCCTCCCGGAGCGTTTCCAAAATACACGTCGTAGACCACAGGTTCGGAACCGGAAGAAGCGTTCCATTCGAGTAGTACTTCATCGGATAGTACTTGACTACCGTTCACAGGTGAAGCCAATTCTGGAGCCGAAGGAACCGTCCCACTTACGGTAAACCGACGGATACCGCTAAGAATTTCCGATTGGCTGTTCTGCGCTTTCACTTTCCAATAATAGGTAACCCCGGCTTGCAAACCCGCCGCTACGGCGCTCGTATTTAAAACGCTCTGCGCGCCGGCTAAAACCGTCGTTGGGTTCGGATTCGTATCGAGGTAGACGGTATACCGTATGGGCGATTCCCCATCGCACGCGCTCCATGAAAGCGTAACCGGTATCTGGACACCCGTTGCTTGGTCCAGCGGGAAATAAAGAACAAGACCGCTCGGTCCTTTTGCTTTTAACAATTGACATCCGGTCATTGATAGTATCAGGATGAGAATCAATACAAAACCCACGAAAAAGTAGTTTTTCCCCCACATAAATATCCCACTTCCTTTTAACGTTAAAAAAGCAGCTAAAACCCGGCCTTTAGACTTCCGGCATATGATTTGTCTTTCCTTCTGGTACAAATGCGAGCGGAAATCTCTTATACCTTGATTGAACGATTATACCAAAATTTGTTCCATCTTGTTTTGAATATACTCTATATTTTTGCAATAAAAAACCCCCCTTTCGGGGGGTTTTACGGTTCTGCTATTGTAAAAGGGTTTCTGCTTGTTGATGACTGATAATCGGGGTTGTACCATTTATCGTAACGTTAGCAGCCGGGAATGCGTTACTGACGATGTACACGCCGATACCCGCGGCAGGCTCCGTATAGGTACCCGTAAAGATGTTCCCAGTTCCGGTTAAGCCAAGGGTGTTGGTTGTATCGTTGATAGATACCCCTCTCATCGCTTTACTATTGAA
>CAZPMM010000106.1:0-6412 GCA_964587405.1 uncultured Rikenellaceae bacterium | reverse complement strand
TGGAGGTTTGGGAACCCGTTTATCGGAAGAAACAACAATCAAGCCTAAGCCCATGGTTGAAATTGGGTGTAAACCTGTAATATGGCATATTATGAAGACATATGCTTTTAATGGATTTAATGATTTTATAATACTTGCCGGATATAAAAGTGATATTCTAAAAGATTATTTCAACCGGTTAAGTGAACCATGCTGGAAAATTGAGATACTGGAGACAGGTACAAATACGTCCAAGGCAATGAGGATTAAGATGGCTGAATCTTTCGTGAAAGATGATTATTTTTTTGTTGCATATGGGGATGATGTTTCGGATATTTTACCGGAGAATGTCTTAAAAACTCATATCGAAACCGGAAATATAGCTACAATAACAGTAATTCCTTTGTTCTCAGAGTTTGGTATAGTAGAACTTAGTGAGGACAGCAAGGTTACCGCCTTCAGGGAAAAGCCAAGAATAGCCAATTACTGGATAAACGGCGGATATTTCTGTTTTTCAAAGGAAATATTTGATTACCTTGGGCATGACGATGAAGAACTTGAAAAAGAAGTATTCGGGCAATTGTCGCAAGAGGGGAAACTTGGGGCTTATATCCATGAAGGATTCTGGAAATGTATGAATACATATAAAGATAAACTTGAGCTTGAAGAATTAATTAATGAAAACAGGGCTCCCTGGATTAAATGGTAAATATATGAGACTTTTTGATGATGTTTTCAGAAACAGACGTGTCTTAATTACCGGTCACACTGGTTTTAAAGGGAGTTGGCTTGCCCTCTGGCTCCATAAGATGGGAGCAATTGTTAAGGGATATTCACTTCCTTGTCAGATAAGTCCCGGTCATTGGGACCTTGTTAATAATGGTATTGAGGGAATATCAGGAGATATCAGAGACATAAAGAAGCTTGAAGATGAAATTGGTATATTTAAGCCTGAGATTGTTTTTCATCTTGCTGCACAGGCTATCGTCAGACAGAGTTATCAGGATCCTGTGGGAACATATGAAACAAATGTTGCAGGAACACTGATATTATATGAAGCCTGCCGAAAAACAGATTCTGTAAAGGCTGTAGTTAATATTACCTCAGATAAATGCTATGATAACAAAGAGTGGATATACGGATACCGTGAAAATGATTCTATGGGCGGATATGATCCATATAGTTCATCAAAGGGATGCAGTGAATTATTGACATCATCTTACCGGAATTCCTTCTGGCATCCTGACAAGTATGGGTCTGATCATAATGTATTACTTGCAAGCTGCAGAGCAGGAAATATAATTGGTGGAGGAGATTGGGCACTGGACAGGCTTGTCCCGGATATTGTAAGAGCTATTGCAAGTGGAGGGGAAATTTTTATCAGAAACCCTCTTGCCACAAGACCATGGCAGCATGTACTGGATGCCCTAAGCGGATATCTTATGGTAGGCCAGAAATTACTTGAAAAAAACAAATCATACGCAAAAGCATGGAACTTCGGCCCTTCTGATGAAGGAGTTCTATATGTTAAAGATGTTCTTGAAAGACTAAAAGAATATTTTCCATCGATGAAAGTCATATACGACAGATCAGAACAACCTCATGAAGCACGCCTGCTGAAACTCGATTGTTCACAGGCACATTTTGAATTAAAATGGAGACCTGTATGGGGGAAAATCCTTTTTGAAAAGACTGCAGTATGGTACAGAGAGTTTTATAAAAACGGTTTCGTAAAAACTTCAGATCAGATAGAGGAATATATTGCCGATGCAAAAAAATCGGGAATGATATGGACTAATCAAAATTAATAATATGAAAGTACTGGTAACAGGTGCAGATGGTTTTGTAGGAGGGCATCTTGTTAAAAAATTAAAGGAGAAAAACCACAAGTTGTTTCTTATCGGAGAATTTGTTGATAAATTGAAAGAAATTCCAGACGATAAAGATTCTTATTTGTCATATTTGAATCTGGATCAGACAGAATTAATAAACAGGATAAAGAGTTTTTATCCTGAAGTGGTGATTAATCTGGCTGCTTATTCAACTTCTTCTGACAGTTATACTGATATGGAGAAATTGTTAAATGCCAACATATTTTTTCTCAGCAGATTACTTGATTCTATAAAGGAGATAAAACTTAAAGGCTTTATTTATACTGGAAGCAGTACTGAATATTTTAGGAATGATAAAATATTAAACTCTGCTTACCTTTATTCTGCAAGTAAAAGTGCAGGACGTTCCATACTTGATTATTATTCTGATGTATATGGGTTTAAGTCCGTTTTTGTAACCCCTTATAATATTTATGGCACTATCAGCAGACAGAAGAAGATAATTGATTTCCTTTATGATTCACTCAATTCTTCCGATCCTGTAAATACTACAAACGGGGAACAAATTCTGGATTTTATTCATGTAGAAGATATTGCCGAACTTTACATAAGAATTATAAATGAGTTTGACAATATTCCTGATAATACAGAATTTTTTGCAGGAACCGGTAAAGGGACTTCAATCAGACAACTTGCAGGGCTTTTTGAATTACTGACCGGGAAAAAAGCCAATATTAATTGGGGAGGAATTCCTTACAGGAAAAAAGATCTCATATACTCTGTTGCCGATACGCGCAAAATGGAAGAATTATTAAACTGGATCCCGTCTGTTGATCTTAAAACAGGTCTTACTTTGTATCTGAAATCTAAGGAAAGAAAATATAACCCCGTATAGCTATGGTCAGAACACCTGTCTTGTTTGTAACATTTGCCCGGCCTGAATATGCAAGGCAGACCTTTGATTCAATCAAAAAAGCCAAACCGGCTAAATTATATTTTTACTCGAATAAGGCAAGAGAATCAAATATGGAGGAAACTGAGCGAAATGATCAGATACGTTCTTTTGTAAATGAAATTGATTGGGATTGTGAATTAAAAACTTTTTTAAGAGATGAATATGTAGATATATACACATCATTATGGAGCGCGTTTGACTGGATATTTGATAATGAGGAACAGGCTATAATACTTGAAGAGGATTGCGTTCCTTCAAAAGCTTTCTTCGATTTTTGCGATCAAATGATAAATTCATTCAAAGATGACCCGAGAATCTGGGTGGTTAGCGGTAATAATTTTATTGAAGGGTATAATCCGAACGGGTACGATTATTTTTTCAGTTATTTTCCTTTCATGTATGGCTGGGCATCCTGGCGTGATCGCTGGCATAAGATTATAAGGGGTAGTCTGCCCTATGAAAAAATAAGGGAATACCGTTTATTCGATCAGATATATGCTGATCGCCAGGCAGCAAAGAGCGCTGTGAAATTTACAGAAAGAATAAAAGATACTCCGGCCTGGGATTATCGTCTCACTATTTCAATGAAATGTAATGGCGGATTTGGCATTATTCCAAAAGTCAACCTTGTTTCAAATATTGGTTTGACCGGTACTCATAATGAAGGCAGGCAAAGCATTTTTCACCAGAGGCCATTGCCCGGGTTTGAAAAATATGTTATAAACAATCCTCCTCCTTTTATTGTCCCTGATTTTGGATACAGCAAGTGTTGGTATGACTCCTATTACCTGAAACGTAAAAAGTTTTTAAACAGAATTATGAAGAAAGTACGGAATATTAAAAAAAAATAATTTTCCGGAATGACAAATAAGTCAAATAATAATATACAGATACTAATCCGGATTATTCTCAGAAAACCTTATACTTTTTATAAAAGATTTAAGTTAAGGAATTCTTTTAAACGGACGTACAGATATGATATGGATAGTTATCTCAGGTACTCCAGAACATTCGGAGCGAATGATCCCGGCAGGCTTATAGGGTCTATTATCCTTCAATACCATGTTATTGAAAAAGGTCTTACCATGCCTGAATCAAGATTAGGATTTGGACAGGAAAGGATCATTTCGTTATGCAGAGATTGTGTTAAATATATTGAAAAGTACGGACAGAACGATGAACAGGTGAATCATGCAATAGCTGTTGTTCTTGAATATGAAAACTTGCATAGAAAAAACAGATTTGATCTGGACGAAGAAACTATTCATTCTTTAATTCAGTTGAAAGATCGATTAATATCTCCGGTTCAAAGAGCAGTTCAGATACAGACCGGGCGGGATGAATTATTCAGCAAAAAAGACTATTCCTTTCCGGAATTCTCTGCATCCAGATGCAGTGTGAGAAATTATTCTGCTGAAGATGTCCCTTTAAAAGGAATAATGGATGCTTTGGAATTGGCAAAACATTCACCTTCAGCCTGTAACCGGCAGTCTTGGCGAACTTATGTTTATACGCAAAAGTCCATGATAAATAAATTGCTTGAACTTCAGGGTGGGAACAGAGGTTTCGGGCATCTTGTAAACAAGCTGATAATTGTAGCCGGAGAACAGGGGCTTTTCTGTAATTCAAATGAAAGAAACCAGGTTTATATAGACGGTGGTATCTACACCATGAATCTGTTGTATGCTCTTCATTATGAGAGGATAGCTGCATGTGTATTGAATTGCAGTTTTGATCCCGAAAAAGAGATAGAATTAAAAAGAAATGCCGGTATTAAAGATTCGGAAGTGCTGATAGTAATGATTGCATGTGGTATAGCCCCTGATGAATTTAAAGTTGCAATTTCACACAGATATCCTGTTGAACGGACAAACAGAATTATTAATTGAGAATAGGGATACTTACATATCACGCCGTATATAATTTCGGAGCCAATCTTCAGGCTTTATCTACTTTTTGCTATTTGAAAAAAGCAGGACACAATCCGGTTGTTATAGATTTTTTCCCGGAAAAACTTGAAGAAGCTTTTAAAAGATCTGTACCAAATGTGCAGGCTGAAGCTCACAAGAGGTTTATCAGGAATAACTTTACCCTTACTGGAAGATGCCGAAATTCGGCTGAAGTGGCAGGTGAAATAATGTCTAATAACATTGATGCTGTAATTATTGGCAGTGATGCAGTTGTGCAGCATTTTCCTCTAGCCTCAAGAATTAAAGTGAATCCTTCGAGGAAAAGTATCATTTCTGTCAGGATTGATCCTGTAAATTATGAGACTAATTTCCCAAATCCTTTCTGGGGCGAATTCATTGATCACCTTAATACTGATATTCCTGTTTCAATGATGTCTGTTTCTTGTCAGAACACAGACTATAAGCTGTTTGCTGGTAAAGAAAAAAAGGCAATAAATGATATTGTACAGAAGATCAGGTATATTTCGGTAAGAGATGAAAGAACACAGGATCTTTTCAGGTTTATATCAGATGGTAAAATTGTTCCAGTTGTAACCCCTGATCCTGTGTTTGCTTTCAATGATAATGTACCTGATATTCCTTCCAGAAGTGAAATAGTAAAAAAATTCGGATTGCCCGACAAATACATTCTTCTGAGCTTTAATCTGGCAGGAACAGTTAACGAATTATGGACTTCTGAATTTCAAACAATTGCAATGAAAAATGGATTTGATTGTGTTGCATTAGCCATGCCGGGGGGTATTAAATTCAGGAATAAATTAATTCATAAAATAGATATACCTATTGATCCTTTGGAATGGTATGGTATTATAAAATACTCTTCAGCATATATCGGTGAAAAAATGCATCCTGTTATAGTTTCTTTGCATAATACGGTACCTTTCTTCAGTTTTGATCATTACGGTATTTTACGTTTCAGATTTTTTTTAGAACAAAGATCCAGCAAAATATATCAGATTCTTCAAAAGGCAGGTATTCAGGATAATCGCATTTCTATCAGAAATAAAATCACATATAGAACACCTTCCCCTTTATCTGTTTTTAAAAAGATCGATTTTTTTGACAGAGAGCATTGTTCAGATTTTGCCGGCAGAATGACCGGAGAATATAAATTAATGATGGAAAGACTTTTAAATAGTTTAAAACCACATTAAAATATTACAGGATTATTATTTTATCAAATCAGCATTATGGTAATTTATATTCCACAAAACATTGATCCTTATAATACACATCTGAAAAACCTTATTGATGCATATAAATTAAAAGGTGTTGAAGTATTAACAGGCTATGATTTTTTTATTTCAGGTATAAAAATTCCTGACATCATACATTTTCACCAGGTTGAAGGTTTGATATGGTATATTAAATTTAATCAGGAATTGTTTTTTAAACAATTGGGATTTTTTAAAAGCGAAGGAGTAATTTTTCTTGCAACAGCGCATAACCTGAAGCCCCATTACAATACCGGTAAAATAAATTTCGCAGATTTTTTTAATAAATATTTCGGATACATTGACATGGTTATAAACCATGGAAAAAAATCGGTTGATATCCTGAAGAAAGAGTATCCTGTTTTAAATAATACCAAGCATCTGGTATGTCATCATGGTGATTATTTGAATGACATGAGCGGATTCCATGAAACAAGGGATTCTGCAAGAAAAAGGCTAAAA
>CAZPMM010000105.1:0-6431 GCA_964587405.1 uncultured Rikenellaceae bacterium | reverse complement strand
ATCAGGAATTGTATCAGCTCCGGGAAGGATATTGCCGTTCTGAATGCTGATGCTCATTATGGTTATGGTCATCCGATAGGAGGAGCGGTTGCTTACAGCGACAAAATATCGCTGTCGGGTGTGGGTTTTGATATTGCATGCGGTAATTATGCCGTCAGAACTCAGATACCTGCAAGATCAGTTAATATAGCAAAAGTGATGGATGAGATCGTAAGAAGGATCTCATTCGGCATCGGTCGGCCAAATAATGAGCCTGTTGACCATCCTGTCCTGGAAAAAATATCCAAGGCGGAATTCGTGCCACAACGCAGTCTTGCCAAACTAGCTAAAGAACAGCTTGGAACAGTCGGCAGTGGTAATCATTTTGTCGATCTTTTTGAAGATGATGAGGGATACTTATGGACAGGTGTTCATTTCGGATCAAGAGGATTTGGCCACCGAACAACATTGGGATTCATAGCTCTGTCAAAGGGATATCCCTTTGAAGAAAGGGTAAGGGAAGGCAGTATGGATTCTCCTCCCATCCTTTTTGATCTCGGTTCAGAGATAGCCGCTTCCTATATTGAAGCGATGAACCTGGCAGGAGAATATGCTTATGCCGGCAGAGAACTGGTTGTGAAAAAAGTACTTGAAATACTTGACAATCCGGAAATCAGTTTTGAAGTACACAACAATCATAATTTTGCCTGGCAAGAAGAACATTTCGGGGAAAAATTCTGGGTTGTGAGAAAAGGCTGCACACCTGCTTTCCCGGGTCAGAAAGGATTCATCGGTGCGACAATGTCGGATGATTCTGTTATTATAGAAGGAGTTCAAAGCGAATTGTCAAAACAGGCATTATATACTACCGTTCATGGCGCCGGAAGAGTGATGTCGAGAACAAAATCGGCCGGAAAAAGAAGATGGATGAAGAACAAGGATGGCACAAAAACACCTGGTATTATTTCGAAAGGTATTATCGATTTTGATGAAGTAAAGAAGAAGATGGCACGACGAAAAATAGAACTCAGGGGTGGAGATGCAGATGAAGCACCTGCATGCTATAAAAGATTAAACGAGGTACTGAAAGCCCATGGAGAAACAATAAAAATACTCTTCAGACTTCATCCTATTGGTGTTGCTATGGCAGGTCCGGATATTTATGATCCTTATAAGGATTGAAAATAAATGAACCCCGGAACAACCCATGATAAAATTGCAATAACCCGATCAATCATGATAATAACTATAAAATGTAACAAGAATTAAAATTCAGATTTGACAATACAATATAATAGTCTTCATTTTCTTTTCGCCCTGCAATATATTTTTTTTAACATTTACAATATAATTCAGACTTTTTGGTTTCTATGTAAACAAAAAAGGATATATTCGCGGCGATTTTTATGAAAGATAAAAAACAATATCCAAACTAAATCAGGACGTTTTCAAACAGATTCAGGATTCAAAACAATTAAAAAAATGAAAAACAGAATGTTAATGGGATTTGCCGCCATTTTAATGGTTGCTTTCCTTGCCAGTTGTGGAAAAGTTCCACAGGCCCAGATTGATGCTACCAATGCAGCTATTGAAGCTGCCAAGGCTGCTGAAGTAAATGTTTATCTGCCCGATGAATTTGCAAAAATTCAGGATGCAATGAATGCTGTTCTTGCTGATGTTGAAACCCAGAAATCAAAGCTCTTCAAGAAGTTCGGAGACACCAAACTAAAGCTTGATGAAGTTACCAATATGGCTAACCAGGCTGTAGCGGCTGTAGCTGCAAAAAAAGAAGAAGTTAAAAACCAGACTCAGACTCTTTTGGATGAAATTAAAACTGTCGTGCAAGAGAACTCCAGGCTTGTTCCGAAACTTCCGAGAGGAAAAGGAGGTGCTCAGGTTATAGAACAGATCAAGGCAGACCTTTCAAATGTTGAACGTGCAGTAACAGAAGCCCAGGATCTTTTCAACAAAGGTTCATTCATGGAGGCAATGAACAAGGTTAAATCAGCAAAAGCAAAAGCTGACGGACTAAACAGCGAAATAAAGGAAGCCCTGACAAAAGCCAGGATCAGGTTTTAATTAAGTCGCAAATGGTTCAGATTAACAGAATCTGATTCACAAATTTTTTAACCGCAAAGGGCGTTAAGAAATCGCAAAGTACGCAAAGATACTTGCATCAGATAAGTTACTTTGCGTACTTTGTTTGAGTCTGCTGATAACAGACATTTATTTCTTTGCAATCTTTGCGGTTGTTTTTTCCTGTCAGTTAAACTATTACCGGTTTATAAAACATCCGATATGAGAAAAAAAGTCAGGAATACCTTAATTATAATACCAGTTTTGCTGTTTCTTCTGACTGCTGGATTCCTGTTCTTCTATCCTGTTCCCTCTCCTCCGGTCATCGCAGTCAGTTTAGCGCGGGATTCATTATCGATTGCACTGCGAAATCAGGCAGACCGCTATTCACCGGAACTATATAAACTTGCTCTTGAATCATTTGATTCGGTAATGTCTGTCTGGAGAAAAGAAAACAAAAAGTTTATCTACACCCGAAAATTTGATCTGGTTGAAGATTATGCAAAACTGGCAGCCAGGATATCTGATCTTGCATACAGAAATACCATTACATTAAAATCGGAAATGAAAACCGGACAGGCCCAGACTATAGATTCCCTTAATAAACTGGTAAAAAATATCTATGAGCGTTACAATAACTTTCCATATTCTTATGAAATACATGACAGGATATCAAGGGGCAAAATGCTTCTGAAAGATGCAGAAACAGCTTATGCTGCAGGACTTTATTTTGAAGCTGATACCTGTTTATCAGAATCGGAGAATCTGTTGTTATCGTCTTGGGAATTTGCCGATTTCAATTTAAGAGAGTATTTTCAGTCCTTTCCTCAGTGGGAAAAATGGATCAACAGAACTATAGTCGCTTCCAGGAAAAGCGGTGGCTATTCAATAATAATTGATAAATTCTCCAGGAAGCTGATCCTTTATCACAGTGGAAAGAAAATAAAAGAATTTTCAGCAGAGTTAGGCAAGAACTGGGTTGGTAATAAAAGAGTAAAGGGTGATAAAGCAACTCCCGAAGGAATGTATAAAATAGTAAAAAAGCTGGACAGCAGTAAAACAAAATACCATAAAGCCCTGCTTCTGAATTATCCTAATAACGAAGATTCGGCAAGATTTAAAAGGGATATCTTAAACGGATCTCTTCCTGCTGACTCCGATATCGGAGGACTGATCGAAATACATGGTAACGGAGGAAAAGGAACTGACTGGACAGAAGGTTGCATTGCACTTACAGACAAGGATATCGATGCAGTTTTCAGGTATGTGAGAATCGGTACCCCGGTCACAATTGTAGGATCGGTAAATAATTTCGAAAAAATTTTGGAAAAATGAATATCAAGATATGACTTATCTGAATAAATTCCATACCAATAAGGAAGTTGTCCTGGACTGCGTCAATATTACAATCAGGGAACTAAAGGAACTGATCTCATTATTATGTGGGAAAATAAGGGAAAATGAGATTCTGATCAGAACTCTGAAAAAAACACTCTTCATAACTATGATTATATCAGGAATTCTTTTCGTATGTGCCTTTTTTATCTATATTGTTCCGACCATACAAGAGATTCCTGTAGGAGGCAAAGCAGCCGTGATGAATAATACTGGATTACAGAAGGATCCTTCCTATAAGAAAATGCTTGGACAGTTAAACAGGGATATTGAGAGACTATCAAGACGATATAACTCATACACTTCCGGTCAGTCATATCTGGTTATAAACACAACCGACAATCTCTTTCACCTTTACAAGAATAAAAAGCAGATAAGGGAAGGGTTTTGCAGTTCAGGTAGCTATAAGATGCTCCAAACACAGGAAGGCAGAAGCTGGATATTCAAGACCCCAAAAGGCAAATTCCGGATACAGGGAAAAACGGTGAATCCGGTCTGGACAAGACCCGACTGGGCATTTGTAGAAGAAGGATTGCCGATACCTTCCCACAATCATCCTTCAAGATATGAATATGGTGTACTGGGCGACTATGCACTCAGCCTTGGTGACGGCTATCTCATACATGGTACAATATATAAAAGGTTTATCGGAATGCCTGTGACTCATGGCTGCGTCAGGTTGGGTGATGAAGATCTTGAAGTTATTTTTAAAACACTCAGCATAGGATCAAAAGTTTATATTTTCTGAGTATAATCGAATGGAAACAGGAGTCAAACCCATATCGTTCTGGAAAAGACTTTATTTTATAATTCTGATGATATTAACAGGACTTTTTATGATCTATCATATGGTGATGGCATTGATAGCTCCTTCAAATAAACTGAATGATATAAGGTCCACTTACGGCTTTGTTCAGAAAAAAAATAATCCGCTTGATGAAAGAATGCTTTCCGATTCAGCCTACCTAGCATTAATGCGTGAGAAAGCATATTATCAGTCGAGGGTAACAATGGCTGCAACTGATTCGATTTACATGACTATCAACCTTGCTGACAGTTCAGTCAATCTTGAGATAAGCGGAGTCGTTGTCCATACTGCTAACATAAAAAAGAAAAAAATAAGTCATATTCTGACCAGAAATGAGTATTCCGTTCTCAATATGCTATCAAATCCCTTTGTGATTGCCGGGGATATCTCAACTATCAAAAAGGAACCGCTCATGATTAAGATGGCTCCCAAAGATACATCTGAATATCAACCTGATATAATCCCGGACACAGCCTATTATGAACCGGTTAATTTCATCCTGAAAATGGAAAACGGTGTTAAGATTTATATTTACCAGGAAGAAAAATTAAAAGCCGGAGATAATTTTCACAGATTTCTGTTTGATCTTCAGGACAGGTTAAAAACCACATTTTCAGCAATTAGTAAAACAATCACCCTAAAAGTTCCGGAATATAATCCATATATAAGGCTAAGGCTCCCAAGGGCTGATGCAAAAAGAATCTACAGAGCTCTTCCCTATCACGGACAAGTAGGGGTATACAGGTAAAAATTCTTTCCCAGCACTTATACCAGTGTATTGAAAAAAAATGTAGGTTTGGATAATACTCTTAGAAAATTAAGGCTTACATGGCACGATTCACTGGAATCATTGGGATAATCATTATTCTCGTACTTGCTTACTTATGGTCGAATAACCGGAAAGCAATAAACTACCGGCTGGTTTTTATCGGACTGGGTCTACAGTTTTCCCTGGCAATATTCATATTGAAAGTCCCTCTCGGGCAGAAAATTTTTTACTGGCTTGGAAAGGTAATTAATAAACTTCTTGATTTTTCACAGGTAGGAGGTTTATTTGTCTTCGGAGACCTTACAAAAGTATCTGAGATACTACCTCCCACAATGGTTTCAGGAGGTGTTTTTCTTTTCATTCTGATACCCACTATTATTTTCGTATGTGTTCTGGTTGCAATGGCATATCATGTGGGACTTATGCAGAGAGTTGTTGCACTTATAGCCCGTTTTGTCCATTGGGCAATGAGAGTTAGTGGAAGCGAAGCCCTTTCTAATGTGGCAAGTGCCTTTGTCGGCCAGGTAGAGGCACAGATAATGATAAGGCCATACCTGTCGGGAATGACTATGTCGGAGTTGCTTGCATCGATGACTGGTAGCATGGCATGTATTGCAGGCGGGGTTATGGCTGTTTATATCTCAATGGGAGTTCCTGCATCATACCTTCTTGCAGCAAGTCTGATGGCGGCACCCGGAGCGCTTGTCATTTCTAAAATTGTATTTCCCGAGACACAGGTTTCGGAAACAAAGGGAAAAGTAACGCTCGAGGTGAAAAAAGAACATGCAAATATTATGGATGCAATATCTCATGGCGCTTCCGATGGCATGAAGATCTCCATCAATGTCATTGCAATGCTTATTGGTGTTATTGCTCTCGTAGCTCTTGTTGACGCACTTCTTGGATATTTCGGCCAGCTTCTCAACCTCATGGGAGCCTCACTTGACTTTATAGGTCTGGATGTTGAAAATTTACGTCTTAAGGATGTCTTCGGCCTTTTCTTCTCACTTTTTGCAATTGTTATGGGAGTACCTGTATCTGAATCATTTGAAGTAGGCTCTCTCATGGGTACTAAAATGGTAATAAATGAATTTGTGGCATATTCCAATCTTTCTCCCATGATTGCAGCAAATGCACTAAGTCCAAAAGCTATAATAATTGCCAGCTTTGCTCTCTGCGGATTTGCGAACTTCAGTTCTATAGCAATCCAGATAGGTGGAATTGGAGCTATGGCGCCAACCCGAAAAGCTGATCTGGCCAGACTCGGCTTCAAGGCAATGATCTGTGGCACAATGGCATCTTATATCTCGGCATCGCTGGCAGGAATATTACTGTAAATATGAACCTTGCCCTTCCCCCCTGCAGTGAAATTTCTTAACCTTTCCCTTAGGGCTAGGAAAGGAG
>CAZPMM010000104.1:0-6449 GCA_964587405.1 uncultured Rikenellaceae bacterium | reverse complement strand
AGGGTGTCTTTGCATTGCTCCCTGATTTCGACTTTGACCTTCAATATAAAATAACAGGGTTCTCAATTCTGTATACCGACAAAATGGGCGATTTTGAGGAACCAAGTAGCAGTAGTTCACTCACACCCCGCCAGAAAGAACTCCTGAACAGACTGACAAGAGGTAAATATTTGACTATAAAGGATATAAAGGCAACAGGCCCAGATAACAGGACCGTTGACCTTTCTCCAATGTTGTTTAAAATTGACTAGTAAAGACAGATATTATGAACAGGAAAATATTTTTTGGAATCCTGATCCTGGCATTTGCAGGTGTTGCTGAAGGACAGCAATCGTTTGGTGATATCTACAAGAAATCGATTCCGGAAGCTAAAAAGATCAGTTATGCTTACCTTAGGGAAGCTGATGTAGTCTGGTCAAAAAGATATTATCGCCTTATTGATCTGCGCGAAAAAATCAATCAGCCGCTTTATTATCCGACAGTTCCGACACTGGACGGCAGAATGAGCTTTACAAATGTGGTCCTTGATGAAATAAAGAAAGGAAACATTACAGCTTATTCAGCCATCGATGTAAATGTACCAACCACTTACCAGGAGATTGAAACGCAGATGGGTGCAGAAACAAGGATACAGCAAATACAGATAGATGCTGCAGGGAACACCCGCGACTCCACAATTACTGAACAGGCAAAGCCCGAAGAGATCAAACAGCTTTTGTTATATGAAGAATGGTATTTCGATAAGAAACTTGGTAAGCTCGATGTAAGGATCATAGCAATATGTCCATACTATATGGGCTATGATGCTGAACTTGGAAGATCACTCAGAAAAGCACTGTTCTGGGTCAGATTTGATGAGATCAGAGATGTTCTTGCAAAAAAGGAAGCATTCGTCAACAATAATGATGCACAGAGGATCTCATATGATGACCTGTTCATGCAAAGAAGATTCGGAAGCATAATTTTCGGCACGTCAAATGTCTTTAACGACAGAATGGTAAGCGAATATCTTGTCGGGAAAGCAGCTCTCTTTGAGGCCGACCGCCTGAAACAGGAATTATTCAGCCTGGAACATGACCTGTGGGAATTTTAAGATACGTTTTGTAAAAAAGTAAGATACGTTTTGTAAAAAAGCTGTGTTTTTCACAGCTTTTTTTTACACCGCCAATGCATAAATGAATGGCATCATAAATAAATATGGTTATATTACTTACTGATACTTATCCCCGGTCTCCTTCCTGACATCTTCGAGGTAATTCTTTATATTCTGCTCCTCTTCCTTCTTTACTATCAGCAGAACATCATCCGTTTCAATCACGATATGATCCCTCAGGCCCTGAATGACAGCTACCTTACCGGAAGAAATATTAATGATATTTCCAATATTATCATACGAAAATACGTTTCCGCTAATGATTGAATTACCTCTCCTGTCAACAGAAGAATGATCATACAATGAACTCCAGGTTCCAAGGTCCGACCATCCGATATCGGTACATTTTACAAAGACATTATCGGCCTTTTCCATTATGCCGTAATCGATAGAAATACTTCTGCATTCGGCATATGTCATTCCAATAAAACTCTCTTCCTGTAAAGTCCCGAAAAGATCTTTACCTTCTTCAAAGGCCGAATACATATCCGGAAGATATTTCTCGAAGGCTCTGAGAATTGATTTTATATTCCAGATAAAAATACCGGAGTTCCAGTAAAAATCTCCGCTTTGAATGAATTTTTTTGCCAGGTCAATATCGGGTTTTTCGGTAAATGTCTTTACTTTCAGAAGGTTTTCATAACCGGCAACAGGTTTTTTAAGATCTGCCTGTATGTATCCATAACCTGTTTCGGGTCTGGAAGGTTTTATACCGAGAGTAAGCAGGACATCATTTTCCCTGACAAAATCCATGCTTCCCTTAATAACCTTGCAGAATTCTGCTTCCTTAACAATAAGATGATCAGCAGGTGTTACAGCAATAACTGCATCAGGATTTTCCTTCAGTATCCTGAATGTACCGTAAGCCAGACATGGAGCAGTATTTCGTCTGAATGGCTCTGCCAGTACGTTTGCCGGATCAATGTCAAGTTGTTTTACTACCAGCTCCTTATGTTCATTACTTGTTACAACATATATGTTCTTTTCGGAGCAGGTTTCTTTAAAACGCCGGTATGTCTGTTGTATCAGTGTTTCTCCTGTTCCAAGAATATCAAGGAACTGTTTTGGTCTCTGGCGTCTGCTAAGCGGCCAGAAACGGCTTCCCACACCTCCAGCCATTATTATTACATATCTGTTTTCCATTATACATTATAAAAATAACATCTATTACCTGTCTGCAAATATAATCCCTTAAACCTGATTACGGACAACTCAGACAAAAATCGCTAAAAATTTGTAATTTTAAGGTTTGTAAATCGTTGTGAACATGTTCAGATTTCTTTCACAAACCGGCAGGTATTTTATTCTTCTTAAAAAAGTTTTTTCGAGGCCAGAAAAGCCGTCAGTATATTTCAAACAAACCATGTTTGAGCTTTTTAATCTTGGATTCAACTCTGTAGGAATAATTACAATAATTTCCTTTTTCATGGGAGCAGTTATTGTACTTCAGACTGCCTATAATACCGAAAATCCTATTTACCCGACCTATCTTATCGGTCTTACATGCCGCGACATGCTTCTGCTTGAATTTTCATCAACAGTATCAGGACTGATCCTTGCAGGTAAAGTCGGATCAAGTATCGCATCCGAGATAGGTACTATGAGAGTAACAGAACAAATAGATGCGCTTGAGATGATGGGCGTCAATTCTGCTTCATACCTGATACTCCCCAAGATTATTGCTGCTCTCCTGTTCAATCCGGTACTCACGCTGATAAGTATAATAGTGGGAACTATGGGCGGATGGATAGCAGGAACAACAGCCGGTGTAATAACATCGGAAGATTTTATTTACGGTATACAATATGCATTCATTCCATATTATGTTACCTATGCAATAATAAAAACTCTGGTTTTCGCATTTATCATTACCAGTATTTCTTCCTTCCAGGGTTATTTTGTCGACGGAGGATCACTGGAAGTAGGAAGAGCAAGTACCAAAGCTGTGGTTTTCAGTAGTGTGCTTATTCTTCTTTTCAATGTCATCCTTACTCAAACCCTTCTTTCATGATAAAAGTAGTAAATCTTGAAAAATCATTTAACGATAAAACTGTTCTTCAGGATATATCGGTTACTTTCGCTACAGGGAAAACAAATCTTATAATCGGAAGAAGCGGTTCCGGAAAAACTGTATTGCTTAAATCGATTGCCGGTCTTCATGAACCTGATAAAGGTGAAGTATGGTTTGATGATGTCCTTTTCAATAAGCTTGATTTCAACTCAAAAAAAGAGATCCGCAAGGAAATGGGAATGCTTTTCCAGGGTAGTGCATTGTTTGATTCCCTTACCGTTGAACAGAATGTAAGATTCCCTCTTGATATGTTCACCGGACAAAGCCTTGAAGAAAAAACTGAGAGAGTCAATTTCTGCCTGAACCGGGTAAACATTATAAATGCAAATAAGCTTTACCCGTCAGAATTGTCGGGAGGAATGAAGAAACGTGTAGCTATTGCCAGGGCAATTGCCCTGAATCCAAAATACCTGTTCTGTGATGAACCCAATTCAGGCCTGGATCCTATCACAGCAATAATGATCGATTCCCTTATCAGGGAGATAACCGAAGAATATTCGATAACCACCATTGTTAATACACATGATATGAACTCGGTAATCGAAATCGGAGACAATATCGTATTCATCAATGAAGGCCGGATATTATGGGAAGGTGATAAAAATGAAGTCCTTCACTCCAAATGTGACCTGCTGAATGAATTTATATTCGCAAATTCAATGGCTAAGCATCTTCTTACAACGAAAACTACTGATCATTAATCTTTTATTTCCTCATAATCGATAAAGTCGCCTGTATCTTTTGAGATTCTTTTACCTGCCTTTGTATTCTTCCTTTCATAATCATTTTCATCTTTTCCGTATAAAAAAAATGATCTGACTAACAGGTATATTATCAGGCCTATAAGAAAAACACGCAATAAAAGTGTCATTATGAATAAATTTTTATTATTGAATACATTTTAACTCTTTCATTTACATCGGAAAATACATACAGATAACGACCGGCATTAAATCCCAGATCAAAAAGCTGATCCAAAGTCTGTGCTTTATTGTCTTCAGATCTTTTTTCTTATGAATATCGATATATCCATAACCGGGATTAAAAACTGACCCTGTAATCCGAATATATTCTGATATTTTCTAATTTTCCATCAGCTATATTCAATGTAAATTTAAAAATAATTGCCGGTCTGATCGATTGAATTACGGAATTCTCTTGTAATTTTTATTGTCGCGACTACAACAAGCTTCTCAAAAACTATAATATCGCAAAAAGAGCCTGCAGGAATATCTTACTATTTTCACATTCATCTTAATGTGGCACCGATCTTATAATTATAAAGGAAGCTGTCGGTTCCGCCAACAATAAGATGCCACCCTTCGTCATCCGATATTTTACCAATAGAGAACATTGATGCACCGCGAAGCGGAAATCCTTCCATTATACTGCCATCAGGACCAATCAGACTGATCAATTTTCTGTCGGCTTCAAAGACTCCTATCTTGCGGTCGGTTGAAGAGAAAATAAAATTGATGGGACCACCTATCTCTTCCGATTTGAAATGCTTTGAGAACATCCCGGATCTGTCGTCATTATACAGGTACAATGTGCTCTTATCAATAAAAATAAATTCTGCTGCTCCATCGCCATCTATATCAAAAATATCAAAGCGATGCTCTGGCGAAAATTCCCTTAATTTGATTTTTTGAACCCTTCCATCGAAATATATCAGTTGTATAATCCCTTCAGGTGAAGTACATACTGCGGCAGGTGTCCTTCCCGGAAGCAGTCTCATTGTTGATCCCGGCGCTTTTATAACAGGTTCTTTAAGTGTTAATCTCTTGTTACCGGTACGGTCGAGAAAATAAACAGAGTTTTCATCCGCGATAACCAGGTAATCTTTCCCCGATACCCTGAACCATGATATCTCTGAGCTTACCGTGCTTACTGTCTTGAACGGTTTCCATCCTTTCACCACGCTCCCCGACCTGTCATATGCATAGATCATTCTGTCTTCGCCTGCAATCAGTATCCTGTAATTCCTGTTGTTGTCATAATCAAACAATGCCGGAGGATTGGTTGACGGAGATCTCAGTTTCACAGGATACCTTTCCACATAATTTCCGTTACGGTCAAGCAGATGAAGATTATTCCTTCCGGCAAAAAGAAGCTGATATTTCCCGTTCCTGTAATAATCTATCATATAAACAACTCCGTTGATCCTCTCCCCTAAGGGAACTTTCCAGAGAACCCTTCCGGCCGCATTGATAAGATATGCATTGTTCTTAAGATCCTGAATGAAAATCTCCGTAGCACCGGTGATATGATTCCTGAAGAAAAATGGTTTAATAGCAGCAAGTGTGTCAAGCAATGTCTCCCATTCTGTTGCTGATTCTTCCCTTATCTCGTCCCTGAACTGAACCGAAAGACTATTATAGATCATGTCATTGCTCGGTGTAAGCTGGTAACCGGCAGCCTGTATCTTTCCCAGAGATATCTTGTTATCTCTCATTATTTTAATTATATCTTCTGAAAGAAACTCCGAAAGATATGCTGTTATCCTTGAGGGAACACAGTAAAAGAAATATCCCGACATACTTGGCAACGAACTCTCAAAATCTCTATATATCAAATCATTAGCAAGAGTTTTGTTAAGAATATTATCGTACAGTATCCTTGAAATGGTTGCATATGAACTCCCGGTTATAAGATAATTATCATAGAAGGCAAAGCATGAATCAGAAATTGTTCCGGCATAATTCTCCAGAAATGCCGAAACATAACCTTTGTAAGGCGTCAGATATACCGGAATATTTATTTGATCGTCCGGATGGAAAAAGATAATATTATTTTCAGTGATACTGCTGCTGAACTTGTCGAGAAAAATTTTTTCCGCATGAGGCCTGTTCTTTAATTCATATATTATAACCGAATTTGAACTCACTGGTTTCGACCTTATATCAATATATGCTTTAGTGATTTCATCGCCGGTATATTCCCTCAGAGCTTCGGCAAGTTCTGCAGCCTTTGCAGGGACCTGCCTGACACTCTTTAACGGCTTTTTTAAAGGATCAAAAATCATCGATTCAAAAAGTACGGTTGCAGAAGGAAGTATCCTGTAGTTACCGAACACCTTTGCAGTGCCTGTTTTATACCTATAGAGGATATCGTCAGGATTTTCACTTTCCGTATACCCGCTTAATATAAGCCCGTTATTATTAATAATAATATCACACCCCGAGCTTCCGGCCAGCTTTCCGGTCTTTTCAGCCGATAGCACGG
>CAZPMM010000103.1:0-6524 GCA_964587405.1 uncultured Rikenellaceae bacterium | reverse complement strand
AAACAGAAATCTTCTTCGGCCTTGTTACTGCCGGAAAGGTCAGCAGGTATCTGTTATTTCCTTTAGCCATTTCGGCTTTCAGTATTTCTTTTCCATCATGAATAAAGCTAATCTTACCTGGTGATTGAGTTCTGTAGCTTGCTACAACCTGTTGAAAGGCTTTTCCTCTCTCCCTGAAAAGGACAGGAGCATTCTTGAAATCAACTTTTGATCGTGCCTCATCCTGACCATTGATCTTTATTACAGATATACAATGGGTCAGTAATATCAAAATTGAGAGTAATTGAATTTTTCCCATAGCATACAAGGTTAATGGTTTTATGAAATATTTTTCAAATATGGAAAGATACTGAATAAGTGCATATAAATTTCAATCCACGCATATGTTGAAAAAATCCTTTTTAAGCTCAAAGCATGTAAAGTTAACTACTGATTTCATATCTTTTGTGCTTAATGGATTTAACCCGGATTAAAATTGATATTTAACATAAAGCCCTAAAAGAGGGTGAATATCAAGCATAAATAATGGGTTCATTATTCAACACCTCCGGAGTTAATACGGGTCTTAAGTTTTGCACTTGTTTATAATATGCACGTGATTAAATGGTCATTCACACCATTGGTTTTGCAACATAATTGATAATCAATTTGCTAAGTATTCCGTTTTGTGATTAAATGTTATGCTGCCAGTTTTTTGTTTCTGCCCTTTTCCCTGTGCAGGGAAAAATTCAGAAATGAACTCTGATTGTTTAATCATCCAGTGCCTGGTAAACCATCGCTTTGAATTTGCTCCGGATTTCCCCGTGACTAAGGGGGGTCTGTTGCATAAATATAAGGCCGACAAGCCGTTCTGACGGGTCAGCCCAATAGGTTGTGCTGTAATAACCGCCCCATGAGAAGCTCCCTTCCGACACACCTATCTCCGCCTGACCGGCTTTCGTTGTAATTTCAAATCCAAGTCCGAATTTGTTAATGCCCTGGTTCAATTCACCAATTTGATTTGATGTGATCAGTTCCACCGTTCTTCTTGCAAGAAGTCTTTTTCCATTATAAGTGCCATTATTCAGGAGCATTTGCAGGAATGTTGCATAATCCTTTGTTGTTGAGCTCAGTCCTGCACCTCCTGCGAAATATGTCCCATTTATCAGCGGGTAATTAATCATAAACATATCCTGAGGAATCGAAACAACATGATAATTTTTGTCTTCAGTGTTTACTTTTACGAGTCTGCCATGTTTTTCAGCAGGAAGGTAAAACCACGTATCAACCATTCCCAGAGGTTCGAAAATACGTGTTCTGAGGAATTTATTGAGCGGTTCTCCCGACAACACTTCAATAAGATAACCGACCACATCCACGTTGAGACCATAGGTCCACTTCTCTCCCGGATTATGAATAAGCGGCATCCTTCCAAGACGTTTTATATCATCTCCTATCGTGATCTTATCATTCCCGAATCCTCCCATTACTCCACCTTTTACATAAACAGCTTTCATCATTGGTGATCCTATTCCGGCATATTCGATACCTGATGTATGAGTAAGAAGGTCTCTTATTGTTATTTCACGTTTTGCCGGAACTGTTGTATATGTTGTATCCTTTTCATTATATGTTACAATCACTTTCGGTTCAGCAAATTCAGGAATATATCTCGATACCGGGTCATCGAGGAGGAATTTCCCTTCCTCATATAACATCATTAATCCGATGCTGACTATTGCTTTCGTCTGTGAGCATATCCTGAAAATATCGTCGGGCCTCATAGGAGTTTTATTTTCAAGGTCACTCACTCCGAAAGCTTTGTTATAAATGATCTTGCCATCGCGGGCGATAAATGCGGCAGCTCCTGCGGTCCAACCGCTGTCAATGGCTTGCTGAACCATCTTATCAATTCTCAGAAGACGTTCAGAAGAGACTTTTACAGATTCTGGAACAGCTTCCTGCAGCACTCCTGAATCAGAACAGGAATGAAACACGAAAACAGCTAAGAAAATAATTGAATAAATGATCTTTTTCATAATAACATAATTTTATTTTTAATGCTATAATGCCTGTCCCGCTCAAGCGGGGGAACCACACATGATTGAAAATTACATACATACGTGTTTGTCCCGCCTAAGGCGGGATGTGGGTTTCATAATAATTGAATTTTAAAGTATAAATTAAGAACAACCAATTGTTTTGCCTGCATCGAGCTATATTTATTTTCAGAAAATATCTGTTAAACAAATGCCATTGCTTCCATTGTCTGGTCTTTGGAAACTAGCCATGAACAGGGGAAATCCTGGTCTATTTCCTCACCTTCCCCAGTAACAGGTCGGTAAGGTTTTTTGCAGCTTTCAGATTTTCAAAACTCTCCGGAAGCAACGCGTGATCAATATATTCATTATATATCCAGGGATCACCTATTGCAAAAACATAGCCTTTTCCATAGTTGACTTCAGCCATCAGAACTTTCCCGTTTACCTTAAGAACCGCCCTTGCACTTTTACGGAGTCTAATGTCCGAAACCTCCTTGATATAGATCTTCGAAACTCCTTTAAACAGCGGATGATCAGGAAGAGCTGTAACTGCACCCATTTCCCAGTCGCGGTTTATTACCGGATACAGGGTTACATGATTGAATCTTATCCCGAATTTTGAGCTCAGCCTGTTGAGATGGGTGAATTCACAATTCGGAGCATCATTGGCAAAAATGGCAAGTACACCTCCCTGCTTTACCCATTTTTTTATCGTCTTAATATCATCGTGTAATATATAATTAGGTGATTTTGATTCAGTTGTTGTATCAGGATCCACAATAATATAAACATCGGCTTTTTTTAACACTTCTTTTGTCGGTTTTTCAATAGTTGTTATGACAGCTCCACGGTTTTTGAAAATCTCACCCCAGTGTGAATAGCCACTGAATTCCTTGTCGGTCCACAGATAATGAAAAGGAATACCGGTCCTTGCGTTAATCTCCCTGTTAAACCAGTTATCAAGAGCCACAACAGGCTGAGCATTCAAATCCTGAAATCTTAGAATAACCATCAGAAGAATCCCCGCTGAAAAAAAATTGTTTATTTGTTTTCGCATGATTTTTTCGATTATTAATCCAAAAATAGAAAAGATAAATGATGATCTTGCCTGGTTCTTTAATAAAATTAAAGAAAAAACTAAGAGGTTGAGTAGGTACTGAAAACCGGTTTTTTATCACAGAGATACAAGGACGCAAAGTCACTCAAAGGATATATAATTAAGAATTAATTCTTTATAAAACCGGGGCTTGTGTGGTTGAGTTTTTTAACCCTGAATGACGGCAGGCAGATACAAAGAGTAAAAAGTTCAATCGAATGAAATAAAGGAATACTATAAATTCTATATTTAGGGTTTAAATAGATTAAACATTAAGTTTCCTGACAGAAACATAGTATTGATCATGACACATAATAATTTATGAATAAAACAAAATTAATTCCGGTATTGCTGTTGTCGCTGTTGTGTATAAACGTTTATTCACAGAAAAAAGAAGCCGACAATATCCTCACAAAAAAAGAAGTTAGACAAGGCTGGCAGTTACTCTTCGATGGTAAAACACCGGCTGGCTGGATGAATGCACGAACAAAAACATTTCCCTCCAGCGGATGGGAAATTAAGGACGGATCACTTACGATTAATCCTGCAACAAAACAAAAAGGTGGTGGAGGAGATATTGTAACTGTTAAGAAATTCAGGAATTTTGAACTTATTATAGATTTCAAATATACCAGAGGAGCCAATAGCGGAATTAAATATTTCATTGATACTGAAATAAATAACGGGCGAATGGCTTCTATCGGATGCGAATATCAGATTCTCGACGACAGGGTCCATCCGGATGCCAAGGCGGGAGTTGACGGGAATCGTACACTGGCAGGTCTTTATGACCTGATACCACCAAAAGAAAAAACAGATAAGGGAGCTGATGAATGGAACACGGCAAAAATAATTGTAAACGGGAACAAGGTTCAGCACTGGCTTAATGGTCGGATTACTGTTGAGTATGTAAGAGGAAGCCCCGAATGGAAAGAGCTTGTTGAAAAAAGTAAATTCAAAACCCAGCCAGGATTTGCTGAAGCAGAGGAAGGAAGAATACTTCTTCAGGACCATGGGAATCTGGTCTCTTTCAAAAATATCAAAATAAGAGAGATAAGGTAAGGACGAAAAGCTGCAACGGCGTAAAGGCACCGGAGTAGTTAATAAACTGTACAGTAATTAAAGATTTTGTAATTTTGTATTTACACCAAGATGGAATACATTGTCATATGATCATCAATTTCATAAAGCAAAACTAAATTAAATTCTGATTATCATGAAAAAGCTTATTTATCTGACTTCTGTTGCAGTTGCAGTTGCACTTTTGCTTTTTTCCTGCGACAAAAATAAAAAATCAGAACGATTCACCCTGCTCACAACTCCGGTCTGGACTACCGAATCAGTTACTGCAACAGGAGCCGACACCAGCGGTGTAAGTGTCCTTGTCAAACTCGTTTGGGGGGATGCGAAATTCAATACTGATGGTACGGGTACTTTCGGGATGTTTTCGGGAAATTGGAGTTTTAATTCTGATGAGGATCAGATCACAATAACGACAGCATCTCTTCCGTCTGCAATTGTCGCGAATATAATTACGCTAACAAACCAGTCGCTGAAATTATCGACTGATCTCGCCTTTCCAACCCATCCAGAGAACCTTATTAACATTGTACTGAGCTTTAAGGTAAAATAATGCGTTCTTTCCTGACAATCATTCTTTTACTCACATGCTATGGATTAAAAGCTACGGATACGGGTGGAAAGATAAAGGGAAAGGTAACTGACAGTGAATTCGGGCAACCCCTGGCAGGTGTTTATGTCATTTATGGCAGCAGTCAGGGTACTACAACTGATGAGAATGGTAATTATATTATCGCTGATATATCGGGCAGAATAAGTATTACTTTTCAGTTCATAGGTTATACACCTGTTACAAAAGAAGTAACAATCAGGAAAAATGAAACTTTAGAACTGAATATAATCCTCGAAACCCTGATCAGTGAGATCAACCAGGTTGTTGTAAGTGCCAGCAGGGTAGAACAGAAAATCTCCGAATTGAGCGTATCAATGAATATCATACAGAATTCCTTCGTTACAAATAATCATATTACAGATGCTCAGGAACTTATAAACAAAAATCCGGGAATTGAAGTAATGGACGGTCAGGCATCCATCCGCGGCGGAAGCGGATTCGCTTTTGGTGCTGGCAGCAGAGTACTTGCACTTATTGACGGCCTGCCCTTCAACTCAGCTGATGCAGGAAATATAAAATGGCAGTTCCTTCCTCTTGATAACATTTCCCGGATCGAAATCATCAAAGGCGCATCTTCAGTCCTATACGGATCTTCTGCTCTCAACGGGGTAATAAACTTCCGTACAGCAGATGCAACCAATACACCTGTCACCATATTTTACACTGAAGCCGGTATTTTCGGCAATCCCCGAAACATGGACTGGAAATGGTGGAATACTCCAAGATGGTTCACTAATACTTCGTTTTCACATCTTCAGAAATTCGGCAAAACTGATTTGGGATTCAGTGCTTTTATTATGACAGATGAAGGATACCGCAGGCTTAATGGCGAGAACATGGGCAGGATGACCATAAAACTGAAACACTTCAGCAACAGGTTTGAAGGTCTGTATTACGGAGTGAATGTAAATACAGGAGCAACTTATAAAACGGATTTTATTTTGTGGGAAAATGCCGTGACGGGTGCTTTGAAACAGTCTGAAATGACCGCAGCAAAGTTCAGGGGTAACTTTATCACTGTTGATCCATTTATTTCATTGCATAAAAAAGACAGATACAGACATGATTTTAAAATAAGGTTCCGTTCCGACAGAAATACACTTCCGGAAAACAAACAGAACAACAGTGACGCGGTAAATATTTATTCTGAATATCAGCTATGGTACAGAATAAATGGTTTTCTGGACCTCACTTCAGGGTTGACAGAGAATTACAGTCAGGTAAATTCTGAATTCTTCGGAGATCATTATGGATTTAACTTTGCCGGATTTTCTCAACTCGAAATAAGACCGTCAGAAAGGCTTAAAGCAGTAGCCGGCCTTCGCCTTGAACATTTTTCACTCGACGGCAAAAGCGACAGGCTGATACCTATTGTCAGGGCAGGTCTCAACTGGAAAGCTGCAGATTATACATACCTGAGAGCTTCATTCGGACAGGGTTACCGTTTCCCTTCCATTGCCGAAAAATTCGCATCTACAACTCTCGGATCAGTTAAGATTATTCCTAATCCGGATATACTTGCTGAAGAAGGCTGGAATACAGAAATAGGTCTGAAACAGGGTTTTTTACTCGGAAAAATAGCCGGTCAGGCTGACTTGTCGGTCTTCCTGATGCAGAATTCAAATCTTATCGAATTCCTTTTTGCAACATATCCGGGTAAAGGAATAGGCTTCAGAGCCGATAACCTTGAAAAAGCGAGAATTTACGGCACAGA
>CAZPMM010000102.1:0-6529 GCA_964587405.1 uncultured Rikenellaceae bacterium | reverse complement strand
TTCATCTTTGAAGCCAGAGTGGCAGAATGTGTAACGACAAGAAGAGTAATTCCCATTTCCCTGTTTATTTCCTGAAGAAGGTCACCAAGTATCTCTGCATTTGTTGCATCAAGTGAACCAGTAGGTTCATCGGCAAGAAGGAGTGAGGGCTTGTTGATAAGAGCTCTCACCAGAGTTACACGCTGCGCTTCACCGCCCGAAATCCGGAACGGATATTTGTTAATAAGACCCGCGATCCCAATTCTGTTCATCAGATCATCAGCATATTTTTCTTTCTCTGCATATTCCGCTTCTGAAATTCCTGAAGCAAACAATGGAAGAAGTATATTTTCCTTAACGGTAAGATGAGGAAGAAGAAGATGATCCTGGAAGACAAATCCAATATTGCGATTCCTGTAATCAGCTGATTCATTGGCATTCAGGGTAACGATAGATCTGTCCCTGAACAATACATCTCCCGCATCGGGATGATCAAGTGAACCAATGATATTTATGAGTGTTGTTTTACCTGAACCAGATGGGCCTGTAACAGCTATTGAATCACCATCTTTTACTTCAAGGTCCAGATTGTTAAGTACTATTCCCCTCTGAATGAAGGACTTTGTAATTTTAACCAGTTTAAGCATCATGTCCAGAATTTAAGCTTATTAAAATGACCGGAAAAGCAATAACTAACTTTTATTATAAACTTCAGCCAGACCTGCTGACATTTTCTCAAGTGATAGTTCTGAAAGAACTCTTTTCTTACCCGTTTCACCAAGTTTTAATGCCAGTTCTCTGTCTGTAAGAAGCTTTAGTAATGAAGCAGAGAGTTCTCCAATCGTATCGGGCAAATAAGTGATCCCTCCGCCTGTCATTTCAATTATCTCCGGGAATGCACCTGTCGCAGGTTGAACAACAGGTATTCCTGAACTGTTAGCTTCGATTATATATAAACCGTAACCATCAAATTTCCGTACAGGAACGCTTATCACATCGACGTCATTAAAGAATTCCATCTTTTTATTTCCCTGAAACTCAGGATAAATCTTAATACTTTTCTGTAATCCGTGTTCTTTTATCTTTTTTATCTGTGCTGAAATGAATGGTTTATCAATTCCCGTATAACCACCACAAACATTCAGGGTAAGATCAGGAATGATATTCCGGTTTTTGATGTCTATAAATGCGTCAACAAGTTTGTCGAATCCGTTGTGGTAACTTATACGGCAAAAATAACCCAAAGCCGGAGGACGATTATCATTTTTCTGACCGAAAGAGTGTTCGGGATCGAATCCCAACGGGACCACATGAATATTATCTCCCTTCACACCGGTTTTTGAAATGAAAAACTGCTTGTAATAGTTGCTCGGAGTAATAAAATAATCAACATAAACAATTTCTTTTGCAATAAGTTTCCAGGCTTTGCTTCGCCATGGCTCTGACATATCTTCAATCCAGTCATCTTCATTCAGAAGCGAACAGACCACTTTAACCTTCAGCCTGTTCTTTATCTGTCTCGCAAGACCAAGTATCAGTGCATTAGAAAGATGTACAACATCAGGAGTTCCTTCTTTTGAAAAATATTTTACAAGCCTGTCAACTTCCTTCTTCCTGAAGGCATTATCTCCTTTTATCATATTAAGAGTAAGCTCTTCATAACCTTCAGCACTAGTTGTTCCGGCTTGTTTTGCAGCAAGCTTCAGAAAAGGAGTCATATCAAAAAATCTTTCAAGAAAAGCAGGCATATTTTTAAAGATACCTGTCTTTTCCCGTAAGAACATTGATATTGCTCCGAAAAATACATGTTTGTCAAAACCTGTTTCAGTATTATTCCTGTCGGGAGGAAGATAAAGGGGTATTGCACTTGCCTTTATCCCGGGCATCTTTTTTATTGCTTTGAAATACAGCATATCGCGATAACAATTAGCGCAATAAAACGAACCACCGGAGCCGGTTATGAGGTAAACTACTTTCATCCGTATATATAATTTATTTTAAAAGGTTTGATAGCCTGTCCCGCTCAAGCGGGGGAACCCACATGTTTGAAGATTATTTACATATGTGTTTGTGTTTGCAATACATGTGGGTTTCATACTATGACTTTATATGATCCCTGTGTGGCTTTCCATGTAATTTCTTAACATCTTTTTGTTACACAGAGTTGCACAGAGATATTAGTTATTTTGTCCCAAATGCCAGCAATCTTCCATCTTCTGTCAGGAAATAGAACCTTCCGGGCATGACAGCTGGTGAGCTGCTTACAGGAGCACCGGCATTAAAACTCCATTGTTTCTTACCATCTTTCAATCCAAGAATATAAATATTGCCATCCATGCTCCCGAAAAGAACTTCAGATGGTGTAATCACTGCCGATCCGGTTATCCTGCCGTTTGTCCTGAATTTCCATAAAGGTTTCCCTGATCCTGATGCGTAGCAGTAAAGATATTTATCTTCATTTCCGACAATAACCATATTCTCACCTGTTGCAGGTATTGCCATTATTGCCCCAGATTCCTCTCCGGCAGGAATCTCCCAAACTATTTTTCCTGTTATCATATCAAGGCAGTATAGGTTCCCGTCATAATCACCGAACCATGCTTTCTCTCCCGAAATTGCAGGAGAGGCAGCAATATATCCACCTGTTTCAAATTTATTCCTTTCCTTTCCTGTAAGTGGATCGGCTATCCTTATCCTACCATCGCATCCTCCGAACACTATCCGGTTATTCATCACAGCAGGTGTACCATTGACATAATTTTCAGTTTCAAGTTTCCACATAAGTTTTCCTGTGAGAGGATCGACGCAGTGCAGGAAATAATCATAGCTTCCGAAGATGAGCCCTTTCCTTTTTCCTGACACCCATATATTAGCAGATCCCGATATCTGGTTTTCAGATGCATACGACCATATAAGCCTGCCTGAGGTCTTGTCAAAGGCACGCATCATCCCGTCATTTGATCCTGCAAAGACTTTATCACCGGAAACCATCGGAGGTCCTTCAATGGCGCTCCCGGTCTCTTTTGTCCATTTAATACTGCCATCTGAAGAAACGGCAATCAGTCTTCCTTTCGAGCTGCCAAAATAAATAATACCATTACTGATCACAGGTGAGGATTTGGTGCCCAGTCCGGTGCGAACACTCCATAGCAATGCAGGAGATGAAGGCAGAATGGAGTTTGTATATCCTGCGAGATTACTTGTACCACGAAATACCGGCCAGTCAGGATCAGGTCGTTGAGACATGGTCACAAAACTGATCAATATAAATAATATAATTGTAGCAAATTGCTTCATTTTATTTTTCGTTAATGCGGCTCAATGCTCCGGTGGGACAGACACTTATACAGAGATCAGTCTGTGTTGCCAATACAGCATCAAAATCAGATGTAAGAGGTTCGGAAATAATGGAAACAAAACCTCTGTTAATAAAGCATAGGCCTGGTTCTTCGTTTCTATCTTCACATATCCTTATACAAAGCCCACACTTTATACATTTTGCATTTTCAAAAATCAGGCCGGTTTTGTTATTGATCTTCTTTGTAATCGGTGAATTGATCACTTTACTGCCCCGGTCTTTTATTCCAAGTCTCTGGGCAAGTTCTCTAAGACGGCAATCTTCTGCAGCCCTGCAATCACAATGCATGCAGTTTCCGGCTTCTTCTCCGGCTGAGGTAAAATCTTCAATCGTATCAAAACGGTTTCCCGAACCTGTACATTCCTTAAGCCATTCCTTTAGCTCTGACTCTTCAATTCTGCCAAGGCGGGATGAAAATAACTTTTTAAGATCCCTGTATTCCGATAATTCAACACGATATTCTACATCTCCATGATAATCAAGATTCTGAGCAATAAAAATCCTTATATTCCTGATTGATATCTGTCTGTCAATTTTCTTCCTC
Organism: uncultured Rikenellaceae bacterium; assembly: GCA_964587405.1. Lineage (GTDB taxonomy): Bacteria > Bacteroidota > Bacteroidia > Bacteroidales > VadinHA17 > LD21. The sequence continues at coordinate 2,648 of CAZPMM010000102.1, read as the reverse complement.
CTACAGGCATTTTCACAATATCCCTGACAATTAAAGCATCTTATTTCCCGTGCATCAAGTTCCGACATCACCAGTCTGATAACACTGGTGTAATCACCTGAAACCAGTAATCTGTTCATCAGCGGAATATTATACCCTGCCGGACATACGATCCTGCAGGGAGCTTCACATTCAGCCCTGTGTTCCGAAAGCAAAAGATCAACTGCTTTCTTCCTCATGGATATCACTTCTTCTCCCAATGTATCTATATCCATTCCTTCACGTACAAGTGCCGTACATGATGGCAGAAAACTGTTTGTGCTTTTATCCAGTACCATACATACCATGCAGGATGTGTAATGTTCAACTCCGTCTTTATGGCAAAGGGTTGGGATGAAAATCCCTATTTTCCGGGCAACAGAAAGTATGGTGTCTCCCTCTTTGGCTTCCAGTTCAGTATTATTTATTTTTATCTTAATCATTAATGTTAACTATTTCAACAGCATTTTCGGGACAAACAACTCTGCAATTATCACATTTAATGCATAATTGCTGATCTAACTCATGCTTCTCGTATGGTTTGAAGCCAATAGCATTCACCGGACACTCCTGAAAGCATTTTGTACAACCTGTACAATTATCATTGATAACATATTGTATCAGTTCCCTGCATTTTTTTGCCGGACAGATACCTTTAGCATGAGCTTCATATTCCTCGCGGAAATACTTCAATCCGGTTATAACCGGATTTGGTGCAGTTTTTCCAAGTCCGCACAGACTTCCGTTTTGTACTGAATAACAAAGTTTTTCGAGTTCATCCAATTCTTTTAAGCCGGCTTTCCCTTCACTGAGAAGTGTTAGTATGTTCAGCATATGTTTTGTACCGACTCTGCAGAATGTACATTTCCCGCAGGATTGTTTATGTATGAAGGTCAGGAAGTATTTTGCCACATCCACCATGCAGTCGGTATTATCAAGGACTACAAGACCACCTGACCCCATCATTGCACCCATCCTTGTGAGTTCCTCATAGTCAACAGGGGTATCAGCCATTGTTGCAGGTATACAGCCACCTGAAGGTCCGCCTATCTGAACTGCCTTGAATTGTTTTCCCTCCGCTACTCCTTCACCTATTTTTTCAATAATCTCACGTATTGTTATACCCATAGGTACTTCGATCAGACCTCCATGGGCGATCTTGCCTGCAAGTGCAAAAACCTTTGTCCCCTTGCTTTTTTCCGTCCCTATCCTGTTGAAAGCTTCTGAACCATTATTGATGATCCATGGAACAAGAGCAAGAGTTTCAACATTATTTACCAGAGTTGGCTTGTTCATGAATCCTTTTACAGCAGGATAAGGTGGTCTGAGATGAGGAGTACCCCGCCTGCCTTCAAGTGATGCAATTAAGGCTGTTTCTTCACCACATACAAATGCCCCTGCACCTTCAAATATTCTTACATTGAATGAAAAATCAGATCCAAATATATTTTCTCCCAGATATCCTTTTTCATAACACCGGATAATGGCATTACTAACCCTTGTTACAGCAAGGGGATATTCGGCTCTGATATAAAAAATACCTTCTGTAGCACCTGTGGCATATGCAGCAATGAGCATTCCTTCAATTATCCGATAAGGAAATGATTCCAGAAGCATCCTGTCCATAAAAGCCCCGGGATCACCTTCATCACCATTGCATACCATATATTTTGGTTTACCTTGTTCATGTGAAGAAATGTTCCATTTTTTCCCGGTAAGGAATCCTGCTCCTCCACGACCTCTTAAACCACTTTTTGTGATAATATCCCTGATTTGTCCCGGATCACCTGACGATACCGTTTTTTTCAGTGCATTAAAGCCTCCGAGCATAAGGTATTCATCTATTGAATCGGGTGTAAGTATTCCGCTGTCCAGTGTGGCAAGCCTTATCTGATTTCTTGTAAAATTGTTCAGATATTTTTCCCTCTCTTCTGCCGGTATGTTGACAGGACTTTTTACCAGGTAATCTGAAATAAAAGTATCTGCCAGATTATTGATCCTGTATTTAATTTTTTTATTAAACGATCCTGGCTTTACGTGTTTCAGAATGATTTCTTCAACCTGTTCCTGTTTAACATTTGTATACCTTGAATGAACATCTTTCTCTGTCACTATCTCAAGCAGAGGAGTCTGATTGCAGACACCGACGCAACCAACAGGTTTGAGTTTGATATTAAGGTCATATCCTTCCTTTAGTTCGATTAATCTGGATAATACATCCCTGCTACCCCCTGCAACACAGCATGAGCCAAGACCAATACGCACCTCGGCATCAAAATCATCTTTAATACTTTTTCCCTCTGTTGTAACTTTCCTTTCTCCGGTAGAAAGAAAATCTTCCAGTATCTCTTCAGCCTGTGTCGGTTTTACATGACCATAAGTCTTGCCATCAATCTGAACAACAGGTGCAAGAGTGCAACAACCCAGACAAGCAACTTCTTCTACAGAAAAAAGATTATCCGGTGAAGTACTTCCTGATTCATTTATCTTAAGAACCCTTCTGAATGAATCGGATATCAATTGTGATCCTTTGACGTGGCAGGCTGTGCCGTCACAAATTTTAATCGTATGCTTTCCGGCAGGTATATGACGAAACTGACTGTAAAATGTTGAAATACCAGATATTTGTC
>CAZPMM010000101.1:0-6572 GCA_964587405.1 uncultured Rikenellaceae bacterium | reverse complement strand
TAAATTATTCATATCTTAATGATTCTATCGGGTCTTTTTCTGATGCACGTTTTGCCGGTGAATATCCGAATATAACTCCTACTGCAGCCGACACACCGAATGCAATAAAAACTGAAAAAAACGAGACTATGGTCATAATTCCGGCTATCTGTTCAATAAGCTTGGCCATGATAACCCCAAAGAAAATACCTATAAAACCACCTGAAACACTGATAAGAACAGCTTCCGAAAGAAACTGGACGACTATATCCATTTTTTTCGCACCTATAGCCATACGTGTTCCGATCTCTTTTATTCTTTCCATGACAGATGCAAACATAATATTCATTATACCTATTCCTCCAACGATAAGAGAGATGCTGGCAATAGCTCCCAGTACTATATTGAATATATCTTTGGTTCTCTGCTGCTGTTTAAGAAGCAGTTCAGGCACTGTGATCTCAAAATCCTTCACGCCTGAATGACGTCTGGTCAGCATACGGCTAAGGATTTCAGTAGAAGGATTTATCTGTTCTGTTTCATTTACCTGTACAACTATCCTGTCGAGCTGGTTGTAATTCGTTTCAGCAGCTGTACTTGCATCAGAACCGCTTACTATCACCCGGCCGAAACCTCCTCCGTGACCACCCATTACAAAAACATTTGAAGAAGCTTCCGAAACCAGTTTTGTATTCACTAAAGCCCTGTTCTGGTATCTCAGAAGCATGGTCTGAATCGGAATATAAATATTATCATTGTAAACGTTGACACCTTTTTCTTCAAACCCGGTAAGACTCACTGTTGTTTTCTGAAGAACCCCAATAACTTTTAGCCATATTCCGTTGAACTTTATATATTGTCCGATAGGATCTACTTTGCTGAAGAATTTAGCTCTTATGTTTGCACCGATAATACAAACCTGGATACCGTTTTCTTCCTGATACGAATTAAAAAATGTACCTGATACCAGTGGCAGATTGTATAGGTAAAAATAATCATTTGATACACCCACAAGTTTTGCTGTATATTTTACACCATTCATTACAGCAGTTGAATTGAAGGATATCTCAGGGCTTATTCTTTTCACCGAAGGCAGAGTTTCCCTGATTGCTTCAACATCCAGCATGTTTAATCCTCTTGAGAATTTTTTTGTCTGTTTTTCACCTTCCTCTCCCGATGAAGTCTGGTCCTGGACGATGGGATTTATAAGGATATTATTTACGCCCACCATTTTCATCTGTTCCATGATCTCTTGCTTTGCACCTTTACCGATGGCAAGCATTGCTATTACTGCAGCAACCCCAAATATGATACCCAGAGCAGTAAGCATTGATTTCAGTTTGTTAGAAATGATCGATTCGACCGCTATTTCAATATCATGAAAATATCTGAAAAAAAATTTAAACATTTGAGAACTTTATTAAGTACTGAATGATAGTTATTTAACACTGATTTTACTGAAGTTCTCCTCCTTCCTGCATTTGGGGTCTTTGCCTCTGGGTCTGACCCTGCGGGAATGTCCGGCGTCTGGCAGTATCCCCCCTCATTTCACCCTGGGACATATTAGTTCTCATTTCCCTGAATCTGCGCATCGCAGCTGTATCACCCCGCATATTTTGGAATTGCTGTCTCATTTCAGGAGTCATATTCATCATCCTGTCGCCTCTGCCAGCAAAACCTCCCCTCCGGGTCTCTTCATTTGCCCTGAGTTCTTCCTCTTTCCTGATCCTCTCCTTTTCTTTTATAATGCTTATAAGATTTTCTCCAAGAAGTTTAGTAAATTCTTCAGGCTTTTCAGGAGTATTAAGATAAATCTGTGTTCCGGGTTCAATGCCCTGTTCGATAACTACATTATTCTCATTTGATTCGCCAAGCACTACTATCTGTTTCGAACCATTCTTAAGGTATACAAAAGGTATACTGTCAGCACCGGTCTGAACACTTTCAAGGGGAACAAAGGTCACATTTTCTATTGTCTTGGTTACGATTTTATTACCGGTTGTCATTGATGGCTTTAGAATGGGGTCTGATTCCTTAAGTTTTATAATAACCTCGAACACCTTTGCATCTGCATTAGGTAGCTGTTCACCAATATTTGCAACACTTATGACCGTACCGGAATAATTATTTCCGGGGAATGCATCGACAATGATTTCAACTTGCTGGTTTGCCTTAACTTTACTTACATCAATCTCATTAACATAGGTTTTTGATATCATTGACGACATGTCCGGCAATGTTGCCACAACATTATCCCAGGGGCTGATGGATGAACCTACTTTCCTTTTGGCCCCGGTCCTGTCGCGTTTATAGATTACCATCCCGTCTGAAGGTGCATAAATCACAAACTGAGATAATAATTTCTGAAGGTCTGATACTCTCTGTTGCTGTTCTGACAGTCGGTTTTTGATAGTCCGCATGTCGGATCTGGCTTGTTCTACCTTAAGATCATAACCTCTTATTGCCTGTTCGAGAGACCTCTGAGCTTTATCAAGTGCTATTTCAGCCTGACGTATTGTTGTCGGAGGTTCGTATTTGGATTCCTGAAGAGTTATATTTGCTTCCTCCACATTGAAACGCAGGTTCTTGATCTGATCTCTAAGGTTGCTCAGTGTTACAGCTGTATCAAGTATTTTTACCTCAAGGTTTGTTTCATATGTAACAAGGTTTTCAAGTTCATCCTTAAGGCTGTTGTCGAAAGAGGTCCTGTCGAGCGTGGCAATGTAATCTCCGGCTTTTACCTCCGTCCCTTCAGCGACAAGGTCGGTTATCTTGATTTCCATTGCCCTGATATTCCTGCTCTGAGTAAATTCCGGTCCCCGTATATCAGTAGAATTCTCTGCCTGCAATTCTCCCGTCGTTGTAACCACAATACCGAACTGCCCATTCTTTGCTTCTACATACAGATTGGCCATATCTTTCTTAGCCCCGGCTCTGTTAACCACAATCAATACTATAATTGCCAGGAATGCTACACTAAGTGTGATAATGGTTGCTTTTTTCATTATTTAATTATTTAAAAACAGTCATAAAAGTATTTAAAAAGGTATTGCAATGTATTCCGGGCAGCAAAAATTCATCCAATTTGTTCTTCCATGCCCGGAGAACAACATTAAGACATCCTTACTGACATTTTTATTCCTCAAGCATAGAAATTTTATTTTTTTTAATAATTGAAATTACCCTCTCTGCCAATGATTCTGCCTCATCAGAAGATCTTCCTTCGGCATAAATTCTCATTATAGGTTCAGTATTCGACTTTCGAAGCTGAAACCATCCCCCCGGTAAATCAATCCGCAAACCATCCCTGATATCCATCTCCATATTACTGAATTCACCTTTTACCGACCGGAGAATATCTTCAAAATCTGTTCCGGGATCAAGTGTAAGCTTCTTTTTTGCTATTACATAATCGGGATATTTTTTTCGCAGTTCAGAGCATTTGATGCCGCTTTTAGCGAGATGGCTTAGGAAAAGAGCTATACCTACAAGTGCATCTCTTCCGTAATGAAGATTTGGATAAATAACCCCCCCATTTCCTTCTCCTCCTATAACAGCATTCCTGGCTTTCATTTCCTCCACAACATTGACTTCTCCCACTGCAGCGGAAAAATATTTACAACCGTATTTTTCTGTAATATCACGTAATGCCCTTGTGGAGGAAAGGTTGGATACTGTATTTCCCGGTGTGTTCCGGAGTACGAAATCCGATACGGAAACAAGAGTATATTCTTCACCAAACATTGAACCATCTTCACAGATAATTGCCAAACGGTCGACATCCGGATCAACAACAAATCCCAGATCAGCTTTTTCTCTGGTTACCAGACCTGAAATTTCAGTCAGATTTTCCGGAAGCGGTTCTGGATTATGCGGAAAGTTACCATCAGGATTAGTATAAAGTTCTATTACAGACTTAACACCAAGCGCTTCAAGCAATTGAGGAACTATTATACCTCCGACTGAATTCACGCAATCGACTGCCACTCTGAAATCTGCTTCTTCAATTGCTTTTCTGTCAACCAGATCCAGGTTGAGAATAAGATCTATATGTCTCTGACCCCAAGAAGAATCGGTAGTAAGAGTACCTTCCTCTCCTGCTCCGGCAAATTCGAAATCCTCTGCAGAAGCCAGTCTTAATACTTCCTCTCCGTCTTTTGCAGAAAGAAACTCGCCCTTCCAGTTAAGCAGCTTAAGAGCATTCCACTGAAAAGGATTGTGGCTTGCAGTAACAATGATGCCTCCATCAGACTTGGTTCCTGTCACTGCCAGTTCAACCGTCGGTGTGGTTGCCAGACCCAGATCTGTTACATTTATACTCATAGCTCTAAGGGTACTTATCACAAGAGAACTTACCATCGGACCTGAAACTCTTGCATCCCTGCCAATAATTATGGAAGGGTTTTTGTTACACGAGGCCTTTATCCAGGAACCGAATGCAGCGCTGAACTTTACAATGTCGACAGGTGTAAGATTATCTCCAGGCCTGCCCCCAACTGTACCTCTGATACCGGAAATTGATTTAATAAGTGTCATTTTATGATTTATTAGTCAGCAATGTTGCAAAAATACCACCAAATAATAAATTGTCAAATAATTGTACCTTTGCAGCCTGAAAAACTTCATGAATGGAAAAGCATAAAAAGAAAGTGAAACCGGCTGAGGAAATGAGGCTTAACCGGTTTATTGCCGCCAGCGGACTATGCTCACGCCGTGAAGCAGATGAATATATAAGCAGGGGATTTATTACAGTTAATGGAAAGCAGGTAACTGATTTTGGCACAAAAGTATCTGTTAAGGATGATGTAAGATACAAAGGGAAAAAGTTGTTTTCAGAAAAAAAAGTCTATATACTAATGAACAAACCTGCCGGTTATGTTACAACTGTAGAAGATCCTCATGCCGAACATACTGTTATCGATCTTGTCAAAAATACATGTCATGAAAGAGTATACCCCGTAGGACGACTTGATAAGGATACCACAGGGATTCTTCTTCTTACCAACGATGGTGACCTTACAAAAAAACTGACCCATCCGAAATATGAAAGAAGAAAAATATATCATGTCTTTCTTGACAAAGCGGTAACCAGATCTGATCTTCTCAGAATTGCGGAAGGAATTACCATAGAAGATGAAATAGTTACCATTGATTCTGTAGCTTATGCAGATCCGGAAGACAAAAAACAAATAGGTATTGAACTTCATTCAGGACAGAACAGAATCATAAAGAGGATATTTGAATCCCTTGGTTACAAAGTCAAAAAACTCGACAGGGTTTATTTTGCAGGACTGACAAAAAAGAATCTTCCCAGGGGAAAATGGAGGTTTCTTACACAGAAGGAAATCGTTATGCTCAAAAGAGGCATTTATTAAAGAATATGAAACACAGATCAGGTTTTGTAAACATACTCGGCAATCCCAATACGGGGAAATCGACGATCATGAATGCTCTTGTAAAGGAGAAACTTTCCATTATAACATCAAAGGTACAGACTACAAGGCACAGGATAATGGGCATTGTGAATGGCGAAGATTTTCAAATAGTCTACTCTGATACACCGGGCATCCTGAAACCGGCATATAAACTCCAGGAATCGATGATGAACTTTGTAAAAAATGCTCTGACAGATGCAGATGTTATAATTTATGTGACGGATGTTACAGAAAAACCTCTTGCTGAGAAAGAATATCCTGAAAAAATCAAATCATCAGGGATTCCCGTAATAGTGGCAATAAATAAAATTGATCTTACAAACCAGGAAAAACTGGAAAAAATCGTGGAGACATGGCATATGTTTTTTTCAGATTCACCTGTAATACCTGTGTCTGCACTGAATAATTTCAATCTTGACAAGCTCCTTGATGCAGTAATATCACAATTACCCGAAGGCGAGCCGTATTTCCCTAAAGATCAGCTTACAGATAAACATGAAAGATTTTTCGCGTCCGAAATAGTAAGAGAAAAAATACTTAAGAATTATCAGAAAGAGATACCCTACTGTGTTGAAACTGAAATTGAGAGCTTTAAGGAAGATGATAGAATGCTTAAAATAAGGGCTCTGATACATGTTACCAGAGAAAGTCAGAAAGGCATAATCATAGGACACAAAGGTTTAATGCTGAAAAAGATCGGTATCGAGGCAAGGCATGACATGGAAGACTTTTTCGGGAAAAAGGTATTCCTCGAACTTTATGTAAAGGTTACAAAAGACTGGAGAGATAAATCCGGAATGCTTAAAAAATTCGGATACCGGTAAAAATATACGTATCATGAGCAGAATAGTTTCAATTGTGGGAAGACCTAACGTAGGTAAATCAACACTCTTCAACAGACTTACTGAATCAAGAGATGCAATTGTCGATGAAGTAAGCGGTGTCACCCGTGACCGCAACTATGGAACATGCAACTGGAACGGTATTGATTTCTCGGTGATCGATACAGGTGGTTATGTGGAAAACTCCGATGATATTTTTGAAGAAGAAATTAATAAACAGGTTCACCTTGCAATTGAGGAATCAGATGTAATACTTTTTATGGTTGATGTAACAACAGGTATACATGAACTGGATAAATCAATTTCAGACCTACTG
>CAZPMM010000100.1:0-6602 GCA_964587405.1 uncultured Rikenellaceae bacterium | reverse complement strand
GAATATCTTTCCTGGCCTTGCCACAGGATCAGGATCACTGAAAGAATAAGTGGTAAAAGGGATCTTTTCCTCCCTGATACTAGCCTCCTGAGCTAAGGCAGAAGCCATAAATACTGCTAAAAAGCTTGTTAAAATGAGTTTTTTCATAATTAGTTTAATTTCAATTATTTGATACTGTTTATTCAAAACTTGGGGATTCTTTTCATGTACTGTATTTAAGCATTTTATGTAAATATACTTGAAATATACTTGATTTTGTGTAATTAATCAGTACTTAGAGAGAGCCAGTGTTTAGAGTGTTTAGAGTATTTAAATTTGAAAATTATATACATACGTGTTCTCGTTTGCAATACATGTGGGTTTCATCTATTATGTCAACTTTAGGCACTAATTATTTATTTATAGTCCGGATTTGTTATAAATTAAACAGAATCAATATTAATTATTTGAATTGCAAATAATACCAATAAGTATTTCCTGCTGTTTTTTTCATTTCTGCCGCTAGTGTTTCCTTATTTCTGCTATACAGATTATATGCTGATCCATATTCAAAAAAATCTTTTTCAGCTTCAGGTCTTAATACCAGGCCGCCAAGGTCGGGCATTTGCCGGGTAATATTTGCATATCCTATAACAGCTTCCTCCAGATGTCTGGGAATAGTTTTATAACCAAGAAATCTCATCATCCTGATCTCATTTACAGCCGATTTATAATCTTTCTCCAGGAGCATCCATGCCAGTCTGTATTCAAATGCAATATGATTTGAGGGATTTGACATGTAAAGAAGATTAATGTTTTCCCTGTCATCAGGTCTTATGAAAAAATCGTTTACAGGCAACAATAATAATTTCTCTCCAAATTCTTTGTATGCCATTACTGCCTCAGGCTTGTAAAGCATTTTCCGGAATTTTTCTGCAGTCTTCCTGTAAAGCAAAGTCTTGCCGAGATCGTTGATATATTTTTCAGCTATTCTGAAATTATTGTTAATTAACTCTGTTTTAATGAGCATCATTATGTTCACCGGACGATAGCCATATGCAACCATGGATTCATAAGCTATATGCCGGGCTTCATTAATCAGCCCTGTTAAATAATAAAAGTGAACAGACCGGTTATAATACTGACTTACACGTGGAAGGCAAAGTGAAGCTGCCCCGAAGTCCTGTGGTGAATTGAACATCCTTTCGCAAAGCAGTCCTTTCCCGGAAAGTGCAAGGTTGTAATAATACTGGGCTATTACATTAGCAACGGGTGATTCTTCCTGTTGCCGTATTATCCCGTTCCAATCCTGTGATACGACCATATTTTCCAGCTTTATTATTTTCACCAGATCCGGATTATATGATCTGATTAAAGAAAAGATCAGAAGCAGGAATAATATCAATATGAAAGAAGAAAGACGGAAGAACCGGGAATTATTCCTCATCCTGATAAAACCAGAAATTTTAACCAATGCAGGAAAGAGAATATAAAAAACTGAAAGAACTATCATTAAAACACGGAGTTGCTTTAACCGGTAAAAAGGAAGCGGATACCCGGTAAGAATTTCTGAAGGCTGACTAAAAAGATATTTTTTCGAAACAAAAAAGGTAATTAAGCAGACAAGCAGGACCAGGACAGGATTCAATAAGCGGAAATAATCCTTCTCATAAATCACTGACCAGCAGACAAACAAAAGCACATATACAATGGTAAATGAACCGCTCAGATAATAAAAGCACGGAAGCAGCAAAATGTAAATGAATCTTCTGTATCTGTTTTCTGTACTGATGGCAAGAAGAAAATATCCTGCGACAAGGATAAAGCCAAGGTTGTAATGTATAAAATGCTCATAATCTGCTTGAAGAACCAAAATAATTGAGGAAGGAATCAAAGCAAATATTTCCGTTATTACTGATGTCGTTCCAAGTACCCTGCCTATACGGATAAAAATGAAATAAACTGAAATAATTAAGAAAGCAAGAAGAATTGATCCGCAGAGATTATTAAAATAAGCCTGGGTCAGAAAATTACCGATATAAACGATCAATCCGCCGGGCTTATGTATGAACTTTTCCAGATACTCTCCGGAGTAAATAAAAAGAGAAGCATTTTCCTGATAAAAGAAAAGAGTATTTCTGAACAGGAAGAAATAGAGAAATGTCAAAATAAACAGGACCACCGGCATAATGACAACCAAAATCCTGTCTGACTTTTCATCGAAAAATTTATTCGTCCGCACTACATTAATGTAATGTTTAATATTTTTCATTCCCGTACCGTTTATCCTGAACACTTTCTAATTTAACCGGTCCGGTCCATACAGCCTGAACAGGCTCAAAAGAGGATGCCTTTTCAAAGTCTCGCTGATCAATATCTATCTTTCCTGTAATGAATTCCGGACGGTTGAATGTTTTTTTCATATTACCATAAAGCCCGGGATCTTTCTGTGGGAGTACAAAAGGTTTTCCTATACTGTCGACCGAATAAAAATAACAAATATATGGCCTGGCTGAAAGACCGTCATCCCTTTTACTACTGAAAACCATCCATTTGCCATTTGATGACCAGGAATGCCAGCTATCAGATTCATCACTGTTAACTGGCATTTTAAAAATCCTGCTGTTTTCCAGATCAAGAACATACAGATCAGCCTCCCTGTGCCAGATTGAGAAAGTACCATAATCGTGAAGTGTGAAAACAACTGATCTTCCATCGGGAGAAACGGCAGGGAACGAAACGCTTTTTCCTTTTGTCGAAGCCTCAAAGAGCAATTCAACTTTACCAAAGGTCCTTTCATTCTGATTAAAAGGAATCCTTACAAGATCATAATTTACCTGTCTGAAATCGAATCCTTCCGCTACCTGCGGAGTCCGGCAATAATAAAGATATTTACCATCAGGTGACCAGCAGGGAAAAGTTTCCATATAGCTGGCTGTATCGGCCTGGTTACAGATCATTATCTCATTTTTTTCCGTATCATATAACACCAGTGATGAGAAAAGGTCAAAGACTTCAATGTTTTTCTCATGTCGCGAATGAAAAGCCTGGACTGTTTTGTTTGAGGAAAAAGCAACATATTGTCCAGAAGGATGCCAGGAAGGATAAACTACATTTGCCGGCATATTTTCTGTTTTAAGTGACCTTCTTACAACATTTCCATTTTCCGTAAAATAAGTACCAGATACTGAACCTCTGACATGAAGCAGCATCTTTGACGGATCATTCTTAACAAAAGAATGACAGTTGATGCAATTATTGTCGAGAAGCTGATTTTCAAGGACAGATCTCACGGAAAAACCTTCTGTAGATCTTTGTACAATCTTCATATCAAGCCATGCTTCATATCCCGGATACAGCATTCTGTAAACCAGGAAAGGATCTATCTCTTCCTCTGCAATATAAAGAGTTATGGGTTTAAATCTTATGATTTCACCCTTCGTAATATGCGCAGATACCTCCACAAATACTTTTCCTCCCCTGTTCGCTGATAACAATTTTTTCCAATTTTTGAGTGGGAATCTGACTTCACCATCTGACGACTTAACAGAAAATGAATCATCAGCAGAACCGGTAATTCTGATATTGAATGACGAACCTTTTTCTTTTATAATAAAGTTCAACGGTGCTATATTCCATGGTATTGTAACTTCAGAAATATCAGGTAAAATCGAGGGCAAACATTCATTTCCCGGTATTTCCATATCCGGCAAATTTCTCTTACAACAACATGCAAGGACTAAATATATAAAGATAATCAGTATTTTTTGCACGAACACAGCGCCAAATTTATCTAACTGAATTTTAGCCAGTTTCATTAATTTTTTATTACCTTACTGTTATAATACAGGGCACTAATGATATATTTTGAGATCACGACCAAATTTATGTATAAAAATTGTTTTAAAAAAAATTTAAAAAAACAACTGAATTTTTAGATTTTTAAATAAATTTAACTTAATTTAACGCCCTTATAAGTTTGGATAGTTTTGGTTTGTACTTTTCTTATACATGTAGTATTTTTAATCTTAAATAATTATGCAAATCAAGATTTGATTTGATATTAGCTATTTATTCAATAATCATTTATTACCTGTTTAATTAACTTAATTATTAACTATGAGAAAATTCACTTTTTTAATTGCATTCCTGATTTTAGCAGGCTTGCAAAGTGCTGTAGCGCAAAAGAGTGTCTCCGGAACCGTGAAGAGTTCCGAAGACGGTCTTGGAATTATTGGAGCCACTGTTGTGGTTCCAGGCACCACCATCGGTACCACAACTGATGTCAACGGGGCATTTACTCTAAGCATACCTGCCGATGCGAAAACTCTTAGTTTTTCATATGTTGGTATGAAATCGGTTGAGGTACCGGTTGGCACACAGACAGTATTCAATATTGTTCTCGATCCTGATGTTCTTGCCCTTCAGGATGTCATCGTGACAGCATTTGGTATATCACGACAGACAAAATCTCTAACCTATGCTGCACAGAGTGTAACTACTGATGCTCTTACAGAAGCAAGGAATCCCAACGTGATGACAGGTCTGAGCGGGAAAGTATCAGGTATGCTAATCACCCAGACGGGAACTGGTGTCGGAGGTAGCACCAAGGTACTCCTCAGAGGTAACCGTTCGATAAGCGGAAGCAGTCAGCCTATTTATGTAGTTGATGGTATTACACTTAATGGTAGTATCGAGAACCTTAGCCCGGATGATATAGAATCCATTTCAGTACTTAAAGGAGCTAACGCAGCTGCTCTTTACGGAAGCCGGGCTAACAACGGAGCCATAGTTGTCACTACCAAATCGGGCAAGGGTGCCCGCCAGGGGGTCTCAACAAGTCTTGGCTTTACATATCAGGCTAACCAGGCTATGGTTCTTGAAAAATTCCAGAATATTTACGGACAGGGGGCTGATGGTATCTATGCTCAATCAGCCACAGTATCATGGGGTCCAAAGATGCAAGGCCAGATTATCGATCACTGGTCAAACGATCCAAACTATGAAATGTATGGCAAACAGTATGCCTTTGAACCACAACCTAATAATATCAAGGATTTCTTCCGTATCGGTCACAGTTTTTCAACTAACTTGGGAGTAAATATTAAATCTGAATTATCGAATATAATATTCTCCTATACAAACAATAATGACGGAGGTATTGTTGATGGTAACGACCTGAAAGGACACAATCTGAATATACGTGTACAATCTGACCTCACAAAGAAATTATCACTGGATTCAAAAATAAATATAATAAGAAGAAAATATTCCAATATATTCATTACCGGTGAGACATTTGAGAATCCGATGCGTTACCTGTACATGCTTCCAAGAAATATCCGTTCGAAGGACATCCAGCATTATGAATTCATCAATCCCGCGGGTCAGTTGAGACAGCATTACTGGAAGGTAAATGATAATGGTTCCGGAAATCCCTACTGGTCAGTATATAATGCTATAAGACCATCTACAGGCCAGAGAGCCATTGCAATGTTCAGTCTTAAATACGAACTCCTTCCTGGCTTATCGATCCAGGGAAGATCGGGATTTGATGGCAGCTATTCAGGAACTGAATGGAAACGTAACAACGACACCTATACTAATGCCTATTATGGTGCTTTTGAAAAAAGCAATTCCAGTTCATATGAATGGAACAATGATGTTCTCCTTACCTATAATAAGAAACTTGGTGAATTCGGACTGGATCTGAATGCGGGAGGCAATCACAGATTATATGAATCTGAATCTGTTGGTGGAAGCGGTTCAATTTTCAATATTGAAAACATGTTCGCGCTGTCAAACACAAAAGATCCAAGACCGAGTGAAAGTTATTCCAAGAAAGTGGTTCAGTCTGTATTCGGGTTTGGTGAACTGTCGTGGAAAAATGCAATATTTCTTAATTTAACTGGCAGAAATGACTGGAGTTCTACATTGCCTGCCGCCAGCCGCTCATATTTTTATCCGTCAGTCGGACTAACCGCTGTTCTTAACGATCTGATACCAATGCCTGCTGCTATTTCACATCTGAAGCTGAGAACATCTTATGCTGAAGTGGGTAATGACGCAGCAGCCTACAACCTTTACAGAACTGCCTCAGTTTATCTTGGAACAATCGGATTGAGTTCAACAATGCCTAATGAAAACCTGAAGCCTGAAAGGACCAGATCTATTGAACTTGGGTTCGATCTGCGAATGTTCAACGACAGGGGCAGACTGAGCGCAACATGGTACCAGACAAATACATATGACCAGCTCTTCTCCACTCCGGTACCAGTAACTTCCGGAGTATCCAGTATTTATCAAAACGGGGCAGATGTTCAGAATAGAGGTCTGGAATTAACACTCGGTATGGTCGCAATCGATAGTCGCGATTTTTCATGGGACATTATGTTAAACTGGTCAAAGAACACGAGTAAGATCCTTGAAATTGCAGAAGGATTCAATGTTCTCTCTTTCGGCACTGACTTTATCAGGGAATATAAACTTGTTGTAGGTCAGCCGTTCGGTGATGTATATGCAAAAGGATGGCAAAGAGATGCCAATGGCAATGTCATTATAAATCAGGCCAACGGACTTCCTCTTATAACTCCTGGTATGACAGTAAAGGTAGCAAACTATAA
>CAZPMM010000099.1:0-6610 GCA_964587405.1 uncultured Rikenellaceae bacterium | reverse complement strand
AATCGAACCTAAAGGCAGTCTGATATATGCATTTTGTACAAGCGGTTCCGGATTTCCTTTATAATGAAAATTCTCCTTTTTTCCATCCGAACAGGCAAAAACAACTAAAGCCGACATTGTCATCAATACAATTATTACTTTATGCATGATCATAATTTTTTATAATAATCTAAACAAATATCCTTTTACTCCTCAAACTTCACTGTTTATCGCTTACAACTCACATCACTCATTACTCACAAGCCTTCGACGAAGCTGCGGTGTGCAACATCTCTCACCATTCCCATATAAATTTAAATTCAGGATTAACACTTCTGTTAACATCCACCCCTTCGATTACCTGAAGCATATCGAACCATGCAACACCTGCAGAAGGCATCTGCAATATAACATTTGTTTTCGGAGGAATATCCTCTCCGGCAGGAATTGTAACAGAAGCAATGTACTCTTTCCATTCGGTGCTTAAAATAAATTTCTCAGAACCATAATTTCCAAGGGAAATTTCAAAGATAAGGGAACAGTCTGTTTTGTTATTATCAGGTATTATCTCAGGATCTGCTTTTGCCATTACCGAAATATAATATGTTTTTCCCGGGCTGGTACGGAAAGGAAAAAACCTGAGCCTTGCGCTACGGTTATTTAAAGGAGTAACAAGTCTGAGCGAATGATTCCCTTCGTAATGTTCGCGTGTATCGAGGAAGAAGGTTGCACCTCTGTCTCCATTGTTCCAGGCGTAACATGATGCCGGTATTCCGGGACTTGACATATCTTCGAATCCGGGATCGGTGATCAGATTTCCTTTCCAGGGTTTGACAGGTTCCCTTATATTCACGGTATTAATCAGATAGACCTGGGTTCCCAGAGCGGATAGCTGATCACTGAATTTCCCGTTTTTCACCGTAACATATCTGTTTTCAAAAAGAACTCTGGCTGTTCCGGATAATGTTTTTGAAATTGAAAAATCTGCCCTGAGTGGTCTGTTTGTTTTGTTGGCTGATATTATAAGAAGCTGATCCTTATGCAGAAATGATTTAACCATTATATTTGTTGAACTTGAGCTTACCGGAATTGTTGATTCATCGGAAAGGAGCCAGGGGGTCATTTCTGCGATCTCAACAGCCATTTTTCCACATTCGTTCCAGAGAGCGGTTGATTTAGGAAAGAGGTTCAATCCTTCTCTGATGAAGTATTGTATGCCTTTTACTCCGTTGATTATTGATTGGTAAGTCATTGCCCTGATTTCCTGAATGGTCGGTTCTCTCTTCCATAGTTCGCCACCTCCGAATACCTGTGGAACCATCCATACGGGCCTTTTTCCCTTGAATTCTGCCGATAATGATCCTGCCACATTACCTGGTAATGTGATAGGAGAGACAGGCACCGGATAAGGGTCTGCCATTACTATATCGAGGGCATCGCCATACTTTCGTGCGTCCAGAAAAGGCGTCATGAACACAACTGATACCGGATGCCATGGATCATTCTCCTTTACAAGATCATAAATGGCCTTTATCGTGTCGGGAGGTATTTTGTATCCGTTTGGTTCATCGGCAATATACCATGCAAGTAATGCAGGATGGTCACGAAATGATTTAATTTCATTCAGAAGAAGAACTTTCTTTTCTGCAGGACTGATCCCTTCTATTGTGGATGCAACTCCTCCACCGCCTGATACAGAGAGAAGATTATAGTTCACTTTCATACCCAACTGTGCACATCGGTCCATATAAGCTTTTCTTGCATTAAATGTTGAGGGCAGTATTTTCTGGTAGGGTGAGATAATATTGAATCCTTTAACTACCTCTTCTTCAGGCAGACTGGGATGTACTGGTGAGTAGCAGTAAAATCCTGCAGGGAAGAATTGTCTTTTATTTACTATCAATCCTCCCGTAAGACGGTCAGTTTTAACCTCATTTGCCTTATATTCCAGTATTAGAAGATCAGCTTTCGCTATGAATCTGGTGATACTTCCGGAAACCCGTATTTCGGCCTTCAACTTGTGTAAACCTTTATTAATAACTGGTTTAAAAGGTATTCTTAAGATTTTTTGTCCAGGTATACCATTCCATCTGCAGAGTGTATCATTATTAAGGAGCAATACAGAAATATTTATCCTGTTTGAAGTATAACTCCGGGGAACATGAAGTATCATTTCGGCATTTTCTTCAATTGTATAAAATGAATGCCTTGTGTTGAGACTGAATGCAAGAGTATCAACCTTTTGCGATAATCCGTGATCGCTAAATGCAATAATGAGTATAATTAAGATAATTCCGGTTCTTTTCACAGGATATTTAATTTGACAGTTTTTAGCTTTTGAAATTATTAATTACTTCGGAAATTGTATTTTTGTTGAAGGAGAAGTTATCAATATATACTGACAAAAAGCGACTCAGACAATCAATGATCTGTCATTAATATAATTCCGGTTTTAGTGGTAAATCAACTGAACCTATGATATAACGATTACAGATCTGTTGGTATGTGTTTTATAATTCCGGTACAGTATTATCAAGTCAATACTACTGTACTGATATTTTGATCTTTAAAACTTTTATTAAATCTACTAAATCTATGAAAGGAAAAAAGAAGTTTAAGAACTTCATTACGGTCAGGATCATGTTAGTAATGATTTTGATACCGGTATTGAATGTTTCGGTTTTGAGCCATGATGTGATAATCACTGATGGTTTTGCTTTACAGACTGCAGTAAGCGGAAAAGTTACTGATTCCAATGGTGAACCTCTGGCGGGGGTCACTGTCGCAGTTAAGGGTTCGAATCTCGGTTCACTTACTGATTTGGAAGGAAGGTTTTCGATCAGTAGCTTGCCTGATAATGCTGTTCTGGTATTTTCGTTTGTCGGTATGAAAACTCTGGAAATATCTGTTGCTGGTCAGTCCTCAATTAATATTGTGATGGAGGAAGAAGCAATTGGTCTTGCAGAAGTTGTAGTAATAGGGTATGGGACAGCGTTGCGTCGTGATTTTACAGGAACTGTAGGATCGTTGAACGTTGAAAGTTCGCCTGTGGCACAATTGCCCAGGTTTAACGCGCTTGAGAGTCTGAAAGGAAGTATTTCCGGTCTGAATATTGGAGCTACCAATACTGCCGGTGGGCAACCCAGCATGCTTATCCGTGGTCAGAATTCAATTTCCGGATCAAATGATCCGCTGATAGTACTTGACGGAGTTATTTTTCTGGGAAGTATTGGAGATATTAATCCTAATGACATAGCCAGTTTTGATGTCTTGAAGGATGCTGTTTCAGCTGCCGCATATGGTTCAAGATCAGCGAACGGGGTAATTGCGATAACAACCAAAAAAGGCCTGATTGGCAAACCTTTGATAAGTTTTAAAACTTCTTCCGGGGTACAGACCTGGCAAAATAAACCTGTTATGATGAGAGGTGAAGAGTGGATCAAGGTTGTCAATGCACGAAATCAGTATACACCTGGATCGACTGAGTGGATGAAATCCGGTGAACTTGCAAATCTTGCTTCAGGAAATGAAACTGTCTGGCTTGATGAAGTTACCCGTACAGGTGTTGTGCAGGATTATCAACTTGCGGTTTCAGGCGCGATCCCTAATGTAAATTATTATTTATCAGCTTCATATGATAACAATAAGGGAATTGTTAAGGGAGATGATTTTAATCGTCTTTCATTTCTGGCAAAATTGAAAACCAATGTCACCAAGTGGCTTGAGATAGGTATGGATGCAGGTTTCTCAAGACGTGATTATTCGGGATTTTCAGCTAATATCGGTACTGCGCAGGTTATGTCGCCTTATGGAGTTATGTACCGTGATGATTTGGGTAATCTTGAAAAGTATCCTTATACACAGTCGGGTGTCAATCCTCTTTGGGGTGTAACAAATGATGTGGCGGATAACAGTGATATAAGAAATAATTTCAGACTGAACGCTTATACGATTGTTGATATTCCATGGGTGGAAGGACTCAGTTACCGGCTTAATCTTCAGACAAACCTTGATAAAAACCAGTCTGGCAATTTTTATTATGAAGATTATTACATTGCTGAAGGTGAAGGTATTGAAAGATATTCTGCAGCTGTTGTTCAGGGATTCCTGTCAAGGGCAAATGGCAGCATTAATAACAATGGTACATTTAGCTATGTTTTTGATAATATTTTGAATTACAAACATGTATTTGGCATGCATAATGTTGATGTTACGGCTGTTGCCACAAGAGATTTTCGTAAATACTCGTTAGTTTATACGACAGGTTCTGATTTTGCGGCTAATGGGAATACAACACTTGGAATGTGGGGACTTCATAAAGCTACGGTTCAGAAGATAAATTTATATCAGGTTGATTCAAATTCTGAGATTGCTAATGAAAGAGCTAACATCGGATATTATGGCCGCTTAAACTATTCGTATGCTGACAAGTACTTCTTTACGGGTTCCTATCGTCGCGACGGAGCGTCAGTGTTCGGCGCAAACAATAAATGGGCAAATTTCTTCGCTGCAGGAGTAGCTTATAAGTTATCAAACGAACCTTTCTTTAACATTGATGCAATCAACAGTTTAAAACTTAAACTGTCGTGGGGTCAGAATGGTAATCAGGGAATTAGTCCTTACGGAACTCTTTCGACAGTTGCTAATTCTGCTTCAGGAGGTTCAAGGTATGAATTCTCAAATACCGGAAGTACTATTCATTACGGACTATACCAGAGTGCATTGGGAAATGCCGATCTTGGATGGGAAACAACAGAATCATGGAATACCGGTTTTGAGTCAGAGATTTTAAACAGCCGGATAATGTTTGATTTTGACTTCTATTTTTCAAAAACAACCGATCAGATATTCACAAGGAATATTCCTGCAATGACAGGTTTCAATACTATTAAAACATCAATGGGTCAGGTGAACAATACAGGTGTTGAATTAAGGATAAGTACTGTAAATATAAAGAAATCAGACTGGTTTTGGAACTCAACATTTACTTTCTGGAAAAATAATAATAAGCTGGTTCACCTTTATGGTGATGATCTTGACAATGACGGAAAAGAGGATGATGATATTGCAAACAGTCTTTTCATCGGGAAATCACTTGGTGCAATTTATGGATATGAGCAGGATGGAATTGTTCAGCAGGAAGATACTGAATATATTGCTCTGACAGGTGCAGCACCTGGAGCTCCGAAATATAAGGATCAAGATGGTGTAGCCGGGATCACTGCGGCAGACAGAATAATTCTGGGTTATAGTAAAGAAAATTTCCGATCAAGTCTTAGCAATATTGCAGGTTATAAAAATTTTGAACTTTATGTAATGGTTACAGGTGTGTTCGGAGGAAATAACCATTACCTTAAGAGCAATACATCTGCATATCTTACTTCAGGGACAGGCCTGTTCAATGCCAATATGACATCAAAACCATACTGGACACCAGAGAATAAAAGTAATGTCTACCCATCTGCAATATTTGCAGGTGACGGAAGATATCTCGCACTTCAGTCACGAGGATTTGTAAGAATTCAGGATATTTCCTTATCCTATACTTTCAATAAGAACCTGATTGACGTTATAAAGGTTAATTCATTGAAGGTTTATCTAAGTGTACAGAATCTGTCTACCTTTACAAACTGGTTTGGTGGAGACCCTGAGACCGGAACTACTGTAAGGGAAAATACATACCCTGTGCCATCAACTTTTTCACTTGGTATAAATGCCACTTTTTAACTAAAAAATCAAAAAAAATGAAAAAGATATTAATATATAGTCAGATATGTATCCTGTTACTGATCTTTGCAATTGCAGGATGTGAATCAGATAAAAAGTTTCTGCAGGAAGAACCATCTACATTTTATACAACTGATAATGCATTCTCTACTTCAGCTCAGATAGACCAGGTTCTGGTTGGTATTTATGCTCAGTTGCGAGACCTTTGGGCAAATGCTGGTGAGGCAGCCTGGATATTTGTTTTCCGTGGAAACGGAACCGATATGTTTGATGTTCCAAGTATCAGAAGAGGTAATACCTTTAACAATTACGGTACCATTAACCCCGATCATTCTCATTTCCTGAATATCTATAGCGCCTGGTACCAGATAATATCCAAGGCAAACCTGGCTATCTATGCTGCAGATTTACCACAGATATCCTGGTCGTCGCCCGCGGAAAAATCCTATACCTTGGCTCAGGCACGATTCTTCAGGGCTTTCGCGTACCGTAACCTTGGTGAACTTTTTGGCGGGGTACCTATTGTTACGGAGATATCAAAAACAGCGAAATATGATTTCAAACGCACCACAAGGATTGAAACATATCAATTTGCTATAGATGAACTTCTGGCAATTGAAAATGATATGCCGGAAACAACCATATCCGGAGGCCGTCTTGTAAGAGGCGCGGTTCAGCATAATCTTTGCGAACTCTATCTCGCGCTGGGAATTCAGCTTGGGGCAGAAGGAAATTCATCAGGAGCCCAAAATGCATTTGCCAGTTCAATCTCTTATGGTAATAAAGTTATTGATGGAGGAACTTATTCCCTTGTAAATACAAGGTTTGGCAAAAGAAAAAATGAACTTACTATAAATATACCTATATATAGGCAAGGAAGCACAAGTTCACCAGTTGATACTCT
>CAZPMM010000098.1:0-6697 GCA_964587405.1 uncultured Rikenellaceae bacterium | reverse complement strand
ATGGGTTGAGGTTGAGGTTGAGGTTGAGGGCAATCAGGAATTCCTTGAACTTATCGATCAGACTTTTGAATCGATACAGCCATCTCCGCAGATGGCAAATATTGCACTCCTGTACAAACGTGACTGGGATGGATTCGTCGAGGCAACCAACTGGCCGTGCTGGTGGACTCAGTGACAGACTTAACGGTTATTTTGTCTGGAATGAACATTCTGATCCTGAAATTATTGAAATAGCCCGTAAAATAAAACTCATAAAATAATTATTAATCAATAAATCACAGAACATGAAAACCCTACCCGTAATCTTATTAGCATTTCTATTATGCCTGTCATGCAGGAATTCCCAGGATAATTCACAACAATATGAAGGCCAATTCTGCTCAGGATCAGGTGATATTAATTATCTGAGGCTCATTGATGAGTCGTTTGCATTTCTTAATCCGAATCCTGTAGTACCTAATCTTTCTATGATCTACCAGCCTGAATGGAATACTTTTGTTGAGGGTGCGGGCTGGAATGCCTGGTGGATACAGAACAGTTACGGATTCTCTTATGCAGCAACCCCTTTCCTGAAGGACCCCTGGTTTTCAATATTGCAGAATTCCTGGGACCTTTTCTGGAACAACCAGGGTGACGGAAAACGTATGGGTGATCCCAACCATAAAGGGAAACCGACAGATCTGATGGCACTGGTGGCTCCGGACGGCAGCCTGGGTGATGCTGCATGTCCTACGCATATAATCTACAAACAGGGAGATGGAAATTTTGCCATACATGACTGGTTCTATGAAGCAACTGCTGCCGGAATAGTTATGCAGGCGGAAATCCTTCTTACTGGTCGTGATCTGAATAAAATTCAATACTACCTTCCAAAAATGGAAAGGGCATGCGATTTTATCGAAAGAGTCCGCGATCCCAAAAACAACCTCTTCCTTGTTGGTCCCGCATGTAATCTTCTTGCTCCAAGCTATGGAGGTGTATTGCAACCCGATGGCACATTTGGAAAAGGATATCTTGCAGGTGTATCAATTAATTATCTCGCAGCTCTTGACCGTATGGTTGAACTTTATAAAATGACCGGTAATTCAGAAAAGCTTTTTGAATATGAACGCCGGCAATCAATAACCCGTGAATCATTGCCCCAACTTCTAACAGAAGCCGGATACTTTGTTAAAAGTATCGAACCAGGTGGTACAAAACATGGTGTGCTGGGACAGGACAAGTTCGGTTATCTTGAAGGAGTGGCCAATGCAGATGCTGCCGGATTGAGGGTGGTTGATGAAAAAACTGCTGCAAATATTTATAAACAAATTACAGACTTCCCGGAAATCAGGCCTTTTGATTTCCTGCTGACCAATGCCCCCGGACTGGATGATACTTACAGAGGCTGGGGTAAAACCGATCTGGAAAGTATATTTGAATTCGGTTGCTGGGTTAACGGTGGTGTCTGGGGTACTGTTGAAGGGCGCGCAATACTGATGTACAGCCGCCTTGGTAAATTTGCCGATATCTACCGGTCAGGTATACGCAATATGAAATGGTCAAAGGATATACGAATGGATGCTCCATGGACCCAAAGAGGGGAGAATACCAGCAACCTCTGGTATGATAAAGGTTTCTGGCTGCATGGTGAAGGTGTAGCTGTGATGGTGGATAATTTCGCTATTCCGGCTGCAACTATACGGGGACTGTTCGATTATGACTATAAATCCGACAGGTTAATCCTGCGTCCACGGGTTCCCGGATCCATAACCCGGTATATTCAGAAAGAACCTGTACGGTTCGGAGAAAAGAATATTTATATTTCCTGTGAAAATGGTGGGCCTGATATAAAATCAGTCAGTGTAAACGGGAAAAGACTAAAGAATATAACAATTCAGGAAATAACCCTTACTTATAACGAATTGCCTGAAAATGCACAAATTGAAATAGTGACCAAAGGTGGCTGGCCGTCTTCCGAAGCAACTGCAGAATATCCCGTTATGCCGGCCCTTATTTCAGAAAATCCACAAAAAGCAGAATTTCCTGATTCGCTTAAAACACAGTATGCAACTCTTACAAAATTTGATGAATTGCTATCAAAAGAGACAGGTGCTGATTTTGAAAAGGCATTTGTAAAAACAGCTCTTGCAGCTTTTGATGCATACCTGTATCGTTCAGTAATGGAAACGGGACCGGGATATTTCAGAGCAATTGACGATCAGCGGAAACATGCAATGATAAGGTCATTTGCCAAAGCTGCAACAGGGATGTACCGCGGTGTTGAGAACTGGATGAAAAACTATGCAGACAAAGGAGATGCCCGCCAGAAACATCTGGCAGTATTATTCTCCAAAGCAAAGATATGAGTCGTTAAAGTACTTGATTCTGAATTTTAGTGTTTCTACCCTGGGGATACCGCACAGAAAACACTGAAACTCAGAATAACCAATTATTGTTTTCTTGAGAGTGATTATATACTCTGGAGTTGGCAGACTACTACGTCGTCTTTACGGGATTCAGGGAATATTTTCCAGCTTACAAGTTTCCCGTCCTTAACTATACCGGTAATAACTGCATTCCCTGATAGATGCAATTTGAAATCCGCATCCCATTTATCTGGCCATGCCGGTAGCAGGAATATCTTCCCGTCAGCTTCCTGAACAATCATTTTCTGGAGAGCTGCGGAACCGGCTCCAAAATGATCAAAGTCGGGACAGGAATCCGGACCCTCTTTCCCGTAAAGCGGGAAGCGACACATGGTTGAAGCATTCCGGAAACGCTCCACCAGACCCTTTACACATTCCGCTGCATTGCCGGCAAATGCCCAGTGTATCTGATCCTGCGTCCAGCAGGCATAGTTAAAGGCATTTTTATTGCTCCGATATTGCATCGTCTGACTAACAATTTCTGAAGTGCCCAGCCCCACACCAAAGCAACGGAACGGGAAAACCGGATATAGTTCACCATTCTCCGAATTTCTTTGTATCTCCCACTTTTCAGCCGGTGCAACGGCTTGTTTCCCTTCAATTGTCTGAAGGGGTATTTCAGGAATCTCTGACCGTAGCTTTGTCCAGTTGACAATATCCTCAGGTGTTCCTGCTTTCATGGCAAGAAGTTCATCAATACAGAATCGCAGACCTGCAACATCGGGAGAAGGATTAACTGCCAGCCACCAGGTCTCAAGCACCTGCCCGGGATCGATTTTGAGCTTACCATCTCTTCCCCTCAGATAGTGTTTGTCAAAAAATAGAAGTATTTCCCTTGCAAAGGGTACCATAATGCTGTCGCGGAAAGCTGTATTATCTGTAAAATTGACAAAATCCGCCATCATTGCAAGAGTTTCAAGTCCGGAGGTAAAATAATAATCGTGATAAAAGTTTGCGGCTTCACCCGGCTTTCGTCTGGGCGGAAGTCCATCCAACCCACAATCCCTTTCAGCTCCGGTAGGTTCTATGTTCTCACGGTAATAAGCACCCTCATGTCCAAACCAGGATTTTGTAATTGCCTTTCTCACCGGCAGAAGATCTGAATAGTAATTGAAAAACGGTTCCATCAGATCGAAATCTCCGCTTGCCAGCAAAGGCCAATACAGCAGGCGCTGGTTCTGATAAGTGAAACGCCGTCCCCATAATCTGTCATCCTCATGAGTCAGAAAAGCCCCGTTCAGTTCAGTCAGTTCTCCCGAACGGTTACTCTTATCTCCCGACTTAAGAAGTAATTGTTGTGTAAAAAGTCCACCATTGAATTTTGCCTGGACTTTTCCACGGCTCTGACAGGCCATAAGGAAGCGGAAGACGTTATAACTCTGGGCAGTAATTGATGCACCATCAGCTTCCCCGCGTCTTCCATCCGGAGAGGCTTCACCATTCAGTTTTCCTCGCTCTGTTGAGGTTACGGTACGATCCGAAGCTATTATCCAGCTACGGTTCCAGAATTCCTTCCACCAGTTGCAGTGCCTGATCCAGTCTTCCTTCACATTTACAGGTTTTGATGCTTCCTTTTCGATTGCCCGGATCCAGGCTTCCGATTGTGGTGTCTGCATTGTATATGAATGTATACGGATATCAAAATTCTTTCCACTGCCATTGAGCTCACCGTTCTCCAACTTAAGGTCAGGACTTTCCAGTATGTTGCCAAATGTATTGAAGCGAAACGGATCGGCGAAGTTATCTGTCAGATGCTCTACCTGATAGTATTTCATATCATCATAGTAAATACTCCTGTCGCCAACAGCATAATACCATAAAAGTTTTCCATCACGTTCAAGCTTTACATCCTGTACAGGTTCTCCTGCTGGTGGCTGCACAAGAGGCTTTGAATAATAATCCATTACATTGAAAACACAGGCATCAAAGCGTTTCCAGAATTCAGGCCGGGCTTTAACAGCCAGCTTCCCGGGTGAATTTATCTCAATATGAAAGACCGGACGATTTGCATCGGCCCATATACGAATTCTGACTTTATCAGCTTCAATCAGGATAGAGCCATCAGGCAGATCAAGGGTCTGCCGGAATGGTCTGCTACTCATAAAGGGATTCGGATCCATGGTAATTCTTACCCTGCCTGTCTTATAAATATCGCCCATATATGTATAAGCATCATTTTTTGCCAGAAGAAGATAAAGATCTCCATTCTCAATTGCATAAACCCCGGCAGCTATATCACCATTGCCGATAGGCATGACACCTGATGCATCCTTTGAAGGTGAATTCCAGACAACATTGTAAAGTCCGATCCTTGCCTCATGAGGTTCTAGCTTATCCGGCTTTACTGAACAACAATTAATTAAAAGGATTAAAGCTGTCCCCGATAGGATAATGAGCTTCTTCATTTACCTGTTCAATTATTAACCTGTTAAAAAATATACTTTTAATAGTGAATGTATATATCTTTATTCATTTCTCCATTATTAATCCTGCCAGAAAGTTGATTAAAGGTTTAATCAATCTGATTTCCTGATAATTGTAAAATCTGGCCCGGAAATGTTTCTATTGTTACCATTCCATCCTGATCTATACTTGTCATCTGCCCGTCAACGAAAATAGTTTTCCATGGACTAAGAAGCTGTAGCTGGTTGCCGGCTTTGCTCTCAATTGTAGCAGAAACAACTTTCCCATCCCTGAATTCGGAAGATACAATAAAACCGCCCTGGGCACAAAGTCTGGAGAATTTTGCATCGCTGCCGGCAGGCCAGCATGGGAAAAGACGGATCTTATTCTGAACGCTCTGCATAAGGAATTCATTTATAAGACCAGCTATTCCTATCATTTCTCCCATAAAAGTACCATGAGCATGGCCCTGCCATTTAAACAAACCATTAGGTAACTCACGCGATATAAACCATTTTCTGGCCTCCTCCACAGCTTCAGGCATCGAAAGTCGTGCCCTGGCTATATTAAATATAACATTGGAGTTATTGAAATTGTGCCTGGTAGCAAGTATGGTCCGCCTGAACAGCTCTTTCTGAGGTTCCGGTGAAAACCATGTTACCTGATCACAGGGAAATACAGGTGCTGCCGGAACAGTAATATTATGTACCGGGACCTCATTGAATTTACAACCTTCCCAGTCCACAACTACAGGTTCACTGCTTTCATTCAGTGCTACCGGATAATCTGCCAGAAGTGCTTTGTTTTCAAGGCACCTCTTTATCAGATCACCATCTCTGTCAAGTATTTTAGCAGCCTGTATGAATGCATCAAAGGTATAATGCACATAACCAATATCAAACGGACAGTTGAATATTCCAACATTACCATGCTCCGGACTGTAGGATGGCCCCAGAAGAACTTTACCATTGCTGTCCTTCTTACACTTCTCCATGAATGAGGCATAAAACATAGCTGCATCCCGTATAAAAGGATACATTTTATTGAGAAGATATGCTGAATCCTGGTCGCAAAGATATTTCTGCCACATATTCTGTACGTTCATGCCAACGTCACCGATTGTCAGTCCCCAGGGATTGAACGAAAGTTGTCTTTTGTTCTTACTTTGACATACTGCCGGATCCGGTTCATGCAGGAAAGATGATATCGGGCAATAGATGCCCTCACAATCGTATGTTACCTTCGCGAGGAATCTGAACCTTGGGATCATATCATTGAGATAAGAGATCCAGGGATCGGCAAGTTCAGCATGGTTTGATCCCGGCAATGGCCAGAAAGCCTGCCAGGAATTGTAATTATGATGATAATCGGAATGCCATGGGGTGGCATCAGTTGCAAGAGGTGCCATAAGATTCATCGGCGAAGTTCCGGGTTTGCAGACAGTCCCGGCAAAGTAAAGCATCCTGTACCACCAGCGTTGTAAAACTGTATCTCCCAGCTGGACTCCGCTTGCAGACCAATATTTTATCCATGCATTTTCATGTTCCTGTATAAGATCTTTCTCCTTTGAACCTATTGTCGATGAGGCCAGATTTACTGCCTGATCAAGAACATCGCCGGTCTTAATGTCAAAGGATGTAAGAAGTGAAACAGCTTTAAGATTCCCTTTTGATGCTAATGCCACAGCGTATTCCATCCCTTTATAGTCAATATCCCCGGGCATTTTCATCAGTAACCATGAAACATCACCTGTTTTTCCAATCGTTGCACTGGGAAGCGTTTCAGCTTTTATCTCCTCAAGAATAACCTCGTCAGGGGTGTTGATTAACAGAACATTCCTGTCGTGTAAGATCCTTATAGAAGTATTCTGCCCATTTGCCTGTTTT
>CAZPMM010000097.1:0-6717 GCA_964587405.1 uncultured Rikenellaceae bacterium | reverse complement strand
GGCAAACATAACTTCATCCACTGTAAATAAGATGAGAGTTCCCGGGCTTCTTTATCAAAAAACATGCTTCCCCGGCTGGTCTTATTATTACATATTTTATACCTTTGAAACTTAATTAATCATTTAAAAAATGCATTTTTTCGTTATCCCATGGGATGTAAATCCTGAGATTTTCAGGATAGGATCTTTCGCAATAAGATGGTATGGTTTGTTATTTGCCTCAGGATTTTTATTCGGCTATATAATTATGCACAAGATTTTTAAAAATGAAAATCTCCCGGATGCCTCGCTTGACAGACTTACAATTTATATGGCTGTAGGTGTTATTGTCGGAGCAAGGCTCGGACATTGCCTTTTTTATGAACCCAGATATTATCTGTCTCATCCTGTGGAGATACTTAAAATATGGCATGGAGGACTTGCAAGCCACGGAGCTGCAATAGGTATATTGCTCGCAATCTGGTATTTTGTAAGAAAGGAGAAAAAAGACTATACCTGGGCAATCGATCGTATAGCGATTGTTGTTGCTCTTGCAGGTTTTTTTATCCGTATTGGAAATCTTATGAATTCCGAGATATATGGCGTAGAAACAACGCTCCCTTGGGGTTTTGTTTTCCTCCGCAACGGAGAGAATGTCCCGAAACACCCTACCCAAATCTACGAAGCTCTTGCTTACCTCTTGATTTTTATTCTTCTATTACGTATTTACTGGAGAAAAAAGGGAGAACATATCCAGGGTACTATTATAAGCCTGGCAATGATCCTGATATTCATTGCAAGATTTTTCATTGAATTCCTGAAAGAAGATCAGGTTGAATTTGAACAGGGAATGACACTGAATATGGGTCAGCTACTGAGCATACCCTTTATTATTGCCGGAATCGTATGGCTTTACTACAGCCTTAAAAACAAAAAAAGAGCAGTTATAAAAAGAACAGCAACTACTTCCTCAGGATCCCGTTGAAAAGAACATCCAAAATTCCATTTAAACGTTCTTCTATATTCAGATCTTTCTTTTTCCAGAAAAGAGGTACCTCCAGACCCTTCAGTACAGTCTGAACCGCAAGTGCCGTGTATTCACTGTTGGGCACATGGAATACCTTCATCCTCGCTCCATGATATAAAATAAGCCTTACAATTGCCAGTTCCTCACGATCATATTTGAGCCTTACACTCTCAATAAAATCAAAGTGATCAAGATTCTTATCAAAAATGGCATTGTAATAATTAGAGAGTTTTTCGAACGATTTCATTCTGACAAAAACATAATTGCGCAATTTTTCAATTGGTGATTCAACCGATTTGATCGCTTTAGTAAGCTCATTCCTAAGTATATTGGCTTCATACAATACTACTGCCTTGAAAATTTCTTCCTTCCCCGGAAAATAGTAATATATGGAACTTTTACCCATTTTAAGAGCTGAGGCAATTTCTTCCATAGAGGTCTTCTTAAAGCCGTAACGACTGAAAATTTTTCCCGACGTTACAATTATTCTCTTTCGATATTCCTCTTTATTAACCATATAGCTTTTTTCGCAAATTAGTTCATATACGTGTACAAAAATACGATATATATTTAAACAATCAAGGTTTTCGAATATTATGGTCGAATTTTCTAACTTTCATATAATCCATTTAAAAAATTTCATATCCTGTCAAGTTTTTTAAGCAAGAGAGAGCCACCAAAGAACAAAACAAACATACAAGGTACACAGAGAAACGCTTTATTAAATCTGTGTATATCTGAGACTTCTTTGCGTAACTTTATGTAATTGAGAGTTATCATTATTGATAATTTCATATTATAAGTGATGTGTCAAGTTTTAAAAATTAGTCTTAAATATTTGATATTAAATATAATATAAGCATTTCTTGATTTTTTGATTTGAATTGCAGTCTTAAGTTCTGCTGGTTTAATCTTCCATATAAATCATTGGGAATAGACAATTAGTTATAAAATTTTACGGCTTTTATGAAATGATTAATTACCGTTGTAAAATGATATTAAAATATCTTTCGTATTTTTATACATTTGATTACTAGACGCGACTAATTTTTCAATATTTTTTTATGTTTGTCGGCACTAAAAATTATCAGGGCATATGGTTTGATGAATCAGATCCTTCTGTTGTCAAAGTTATAGATCAGAACCGTTTGCCATTTTTCTTCGAAATACGGGAACTTAGATCTGTTGAAGATGTTTATGATGCCATTAGCAGTCTGACACTACGCGGTGCTCCCCTGATAGGAGCTGCAGCTGCTTTTGGTCTTTACCTGGCTACATTTGAGATAACTCGTAATACTGAAACTCTTCATCATCTGGAAAATGCAGCAAGGTATCTTGTTTCCAGCCGTCCTACTGCTGTAAACCTTTCACGTGCTGTAAAGTTTGTCATGGAAAGGATCCGTACTGATCCGACAGGCTCTTCTCCCGGCGAAACTGCACTAAGAGCTGCTATTGAGTTTTGTGAACTGGAAAAGGAGAATTGCAGGCTTATAGGTATTAATGGATTGCCTTTGATTGAAGAAATAAGCAAGAAAAAGAAAGGCGAACCAGTTAATATACTTACACATTGCAATGCAGGATGGCTGGCTTCAATTGATTATGGTACCGCCATTGCGCCGGTTTATAATGCACATTCGTCAGGTATTGCAGTTCATGTTTGGGTCGATGAGACAAGACCCCGCAATCAGGGATCGAGGCTTACAGCCTGGGAACTTGAACAGGCAGGCGTTCCACATACACTTATCCCCGATAACACAGGAGGACATCTTATGCAGCACGGCATGATTGATCTCGTACTTGTCGGAAGCGACCGGACTACCATAAAAGGAGACATAGCTAACAAGATCGGGACATATCTCAAAGCACTGGCTGCCAGAGATAATAAAATACCATTTTATTCAGCATTCCCTTCAACCACATTTGACTTCAGTATAAGCAATGGTCTAAAGGAAATCCCAGTTGAAGAACGTAATGAGGAAGAAATAACTTTTGTTGAAGGATTTAACGGAGAAAGAATAGAAAAGGTAAGAATATGCCCGTTCAATACCCGGAGCGTAAATTATGGCTTTGATGTAACGCCTGCAAAACTCATTACCGGACTGATAACTGAAAAAGGGATATGCAAAGCTTTGGAAAAGGAGATCAGAGAAATGTTTTCAGATAAAAAAACATAAACAATGGAAGGTGTTGTAAAATTCAATTGTCACTGGACCCAGTGCGGACCTGTAATATCCGATGAACAGTATGTAATAATAAATTACTGGAGGGAGATACTTTATAATATGGACCTGATAGGAGCTTATGAGAATGGAGTCGGATTCGGCAATATCAGCATGAGGATCAGAGGAGGAAACCAGTTCATAATAACCGGTTCGGCAACAGGAGAGATTCCTGAACTGGAACCCGGGCATTATGTAAAAGTCAATTTATTCAATATTGATGATAATGCAGTACAATGTACCGGTCCTCTTAAGGCATCTTCGGAATCGCTTACCCATGCGGCTATTTATCTTGCAGATCCTGATGTAAATGCTGTTGTGCATGTTCATAATATCGATCTTTGGAACGAGATCATTTATAAGGTGCCGACAACCAATCCCTCAATGGATTACGGGACAACAGGCCTGGCAAAGGATATTTTCAGACTTTTCAGCGATTCTGATGTCTTTGAGAAAAGAATTATTGTTATGGCAGGCGACCGAGCCGGAATACTTACATTCGGTCAGGATATGGATGAAGCTGTAAATGTCCTGATGCATTATCTTAAAAAAGAATAATCAAAAATATTTCCCGGCAGTGATTAAAGTATGAATTAATAATTTATCCAGGAAGGATTTAATAAAATGATATAGCATAATTAGTTCCTACGTACTAAACTACGTATTAAAAAACGTTTTTAATACGTAGTTTAGCAACTCCGGCTATATCTGTTCAGGAAGCGGGTTTTAGGAATTTACAATCTGATCTGATTAAAAAAGCAGAGATACAAACATTTTTAAATTGACTTTGGATATTTTCCAACAATTAATTAATATTGCAGTCCGTTTTACATTCCTGGCCGGGGATTAAACATTTTTCAGTGGGTCGGAATGTTTAGTGTATGTAAATTTGGGCCCATAGCTCAGACGGTTAGAGCACCTGACTCATAATCAGGGGGTCACTGGTTCGATCCCAGTTGGGCCCACTCAAAATCAAGAAGTTACAATCTCAATAGTTGTAACTTTTTTTGGTGCCAGGATTTTGAGGAAATGCGTTATTGTTATATCAATAAATAATTATAAAGAGTTCTCCCCTAGCAAGATCTTTATCCAAACTTCAACAAATGACAGTCATTGGGCTATGATGTAGAAAAACAAGTCGATAGCACCAAATTATTGTTTTAAGAAATTATATTAACATTTAACGAACTATTGAAAAAATATTTAAAAAAAAATACTCATATTATTGATTTACATAGTTTTTTTTTACTTTTGTAATAAGTAATTTTAATTATTGATATATAAACCCGACGGCAATCATTTAATATTCAAGCATTATATCGAATATCATTATGTTTGAAATATTTCTTAGCTCTGCCGGGATTGTGAAGCAGCATGTTCATTCTTTGAACGTTCTTTAACAGCCGGATAAATTTAATCCGCCATTTTGAATTTGTTGTGGTGATTGTTCATAGGGTTTTCCGGGTTTTGAAGCGTAAAGTCCCACTTGCATAGGTAATCCCCAACGGTAACCGCTATGACAATGCCAAGTTCACGCTCAATGAGCTCTTTGCTGGCTATACGCGTCAACAGTGCAAAGTCTAATTTTAATTGGCCATGCATTCTATTATGAGTTTTAGAATCAATTTTTTTAGTTGTTAGTATAGCAAAACGGCTGATTCAGAACTTACACCTGACACGGGCTTTTTGTCTTTTATGTCCAAATGTACCTTTGTTCCATAACGCTTCAACGTATTGCTGACGGTGTTTTTATCCACACCAAGCGCTATAGCTGTACCGCCTTTTATATATCCTGCTTTTACCTGCGGCACAGCTGTGCCCCTTCGGTTAATAGTAAATATGTTTTTCAATATTCAACAATTTATTTCAACCAATTAAATTTTTTAGCATTATGAAAAAATTATTACTCCTTACAATAATTGCTGTATCTGCGATAATATTTTCCGCAAAAGCACAAACAAATTATGGCTATCCAGACATAAAAGTAGAAGGATACATAAACACATTTCCCGTTTACAACAAAATGTCCATTGCCGGAAACGGCTGGATATACGTAATTTCTCACTACAAGTTGTTATTTGGCGGCGAATGGAGATACAAAATATTTTGCTCTAAAGATGAGGGCAGGACGTTTCAGAAAATCATTGAACATAGTCCCCCGGAAGGAGCTAAGATTCAGGACATAGAACTGATAGTTACAGGAAACACTGAAAATGATCTTGTTATTCATTTACTAGTATTGTATAATTATCCAACCGAAAATAAAGCATTGTTGAAGTTAACAAGGCACAGAGCAGACGGTACTACGTTTGCTATGCCAATTAATAAGCTTGTTTACGATTTCGAATACTACGATGCGGCTATCAGCAGCAACCACCGCGCACCGGTTCGTTCTAGTTTAGATAATCCATTTGCTGTTTCGTTAGCCGTTACAGGGTACAATAGTTCCCATAATATCTCTTATGTATATTATTACTGGTCTATAAATGGAGGCATAAGTTATGAGAGCAAGACTATATACAGTAGGTTAGGATCCGAGACAATAGGCAAAGTAGATGTTTCTATCGGAACGCCGGGAACCGCTGAAAACTATCCGCGTGTGGGTATCGTCTTTGAAGAAAAGTATAACGCACTCACCCAGATATGTTTTCTGGCAAACAGAATAAATTATTATTCTGATTATAGTTGGGAACAACCAATTAGAAAAAGTTATGATAATGT
The DNA here is from genome assembly GCA_964587405.1 of uncultured Rikenellaceae bacterium. Lineage (GTDB taxonomy): Bacteria > Bacteroidota > Bacteroidia > Bacteroidales > VadinHA17 > LD21. Next base: position 771 of record CAZPMM010000097.1, on the reverse strand, counting down.
GAGTGTGGCTCAGCCGAAAATTCAATGGACATGCAGCATAAACGGTACAGCCACAACCGGAGGGGAGCAAAAAGATAACTTTGTTATTTTGCTACACCCGATGAATACTTCTGGCACTGGAGATCATTTATATGGCTTATTCCCAAGAAGCACATTTAAAATTGCCAAAGATCACACTCCTTCTATCAATGATTTGGCAATTACCGTCATCGACGTGGTGGACCACTATGAATGCGAGTCTGCTATATCTTATGACCCGGTAAACGATAATTACTTAGTGGCATTTGTAGCAAAAAGTAAGACAACAAATTATTTTAAGCTGTTTCACGCTTCCTGCCTTCGCGACAGGCTTATATATCTGAATTGGTCAAGAGACAAAATATTTGCTGAAAAACAGTCTGAAACGGGAGGGTTCTACACGCCGGCTATAGATATTAATCCTGCAAAAGACAATCAAGCTGCCTGGACTTGGATGGAACATGCCCCGGCTACTATTAGCTTTAGAAATATTTGGTTTGACAGAGAGTGGCCATTTACTACTACCGGTGTGGATAACATACAGGCAGACCAACGCGGGCTTGTCATACTGCCCAATCCTGTAACGGACATGGCGGTGCTGCAAGTAAACCGCTCCGACCGCTACACAGCCACCCTCTACAATCTGCAAGGAAAACAAGTGAAGACTTTCACTTTCACAGGGATAGAACACACTTTCAACGTGCAAGACATCCCCAAAGGTATATATTTACTTAACCTGAGCGCCACAGCAGG
>CAZPMM010000096.1:0-6719 GCA_964587405.1 uncultured Rikenellaceae bacterium | reverse complement strand
CCCACCAGTATGAGTTTACAGTCTGTCCCGGAATAAACATATTCAACAAGATCATCCAGAAGCTTTCCGCTGCCGAAAATAGAGCTCTCAGTAGCTATGTTGGATATCATGGATGATTCATCTACAATGAAATATGCATCACGACTAAAATTTCTGTCAAGAATAAAACTCCCCATTCCGTCTTTGGAAGATTTCTGGCGGTATATTCTTTTATGAATAGTAAAAGCCTGCTTGCCGGTATAGGAAGCAAGGACTTTGGCTGCCCTTCCTGTAGGAGCAAGCAGCACTGATTTCATTCTTAAACTATCCAGCGTCCTGACTATTGAGCTTATAACACTTGTCTTTCCTGTCCCGGCATAACCTGTCAGGAGAAAGATAATATCATTTTTGTCTTCACATATGTAGGATGCAATCTTCTTAAGAGCTTCCAACTGATCATCTGTCGGAGTATAACCAAGATTTTTACAGAGATTGTTATATATTATCGTATCCCGTATCACTATTTATCAGTTAATCAGGCAGCGGTTGTTTATTTTTTCTATTTTTGTCTGTAAACTTAAACATTCTGGATACAAGAATAAAATAAAATCTCTGTGAACCTCTATGTCTTTTTCATCCACCTGAAGCCCCGACTCAGGTGGCTCTATGGGATTTTTTATATGTAAATTTCCAGGAAAAGTGCATAGAGTGTCACATAGGTACACAGAAGTAGCAATCTAAGAATAGTGCCATGCCGTTTCTGGAACTGATTGACGAGACATTCGATAAAAACTCATCAGAAAACTACGAATTGTCGTTGCAGATGAGTCCATATGGATTTTCATATTGTATTCTTGATACGATAAGGAATAAATATGTTCTTCTGCGTGTAAAGGAACCTGATGACAACAAAGTTTTAACGACTGATAAAACTGAAGAGATGATTGGTTCTGACGATCTGTTGTCATGTCATTTCAAGAAAGTCAATCTGGTAGTGCCGTCTTTGAAATCGACTCTTATACCTTACCCTCTGTTCGATCCTGATAAAAAGGAAGAGTTTTTTACTTTAAACCTGATAAAAGATGAAAATGATATCATCCTTTATAACAAAATAACCGAGCCGGATGCATTTGTAATCTTTTCCATACCCGGACCGCTCCGGGATCTTGCTGAGAAATTTTTTCCTTCCGTTATTCCCTGTCATCATGCCTTACCATTGATTGACCAGACATTGCACAACAGTAAAGATGAATTCGGTCGTTTAGTTCAGGTTCACCTGGAAAAAGATTATTTCAATCTCCTGGTAGTGGAACATGGTTCGCTAAAATTTTATAATACCTTCATATACAAGAACATAACTGACATCCTGTATTACATTTTCGGTGTTTACAAAAATATGGGTATAAGTCGTGAAGAGGGTATCCGGTTCAGTGGCTGCGTCAGCAATTACGATGAACTATTTACACAGATTCAACAGTATATCAGAAATATCAAATTTACTATCCCCTCTGGTAATTTTTCCTTCAGTTATGTTTTCAATGAACTGGAGCTTCACAGATATCTTAATCTTTTCAGTATAACAAGATGCGAATAATCGGAGGTAAATATAAAAGCAGGCGGATAGAGTCACCTCCTGGTTTTAAAGCCAGGCCTACAACCGATTTTGCCCGTGAAAGTCTGTTCAATATACTGAATAACAGGATTAATTTCGAAGAAATATCTGTTCTTGATCTTTTCGCGGGTACTGGTAGTATAAGCTATGAGTTTTCATCCCGCGGGGCAAAGGAGATCCATCTTATTGAACAGGATCCTAATCATATTTCCGGAATTAAAAAAATCATAAAAGATTTTGGATTTGAAAACATAAAACCTGTTCATATTAATGTCCAAACATATCTGAAGATATGCAAAACAAAATATGATATTGTATTTGCCGATCCTCCGTATGATCTCCGGTGGCTCAGAAATATACCCGATCTTGTGAACAAGTCAGGAGTAATGAAACCGGAAGGATTCCTGGTGCTTGAACATCCGAAAAAGATTAATTTCAGCGATCATGAATTATTTTTTGAACACAGGAACTACGGTGGTGTAAATTTCAGCTTCTTCAGTTCAAAACCAGGCTAGATATACATATCTTGGATTTTTGCATGATCCAGATCCAGGATCAGCTTACTCAGCTCGTCAGTAACAGCTTTGAAATATTTCTCTCCCTTTTCGCGACTAGCTTTTGAAGGATCTCCGATACCAGTATCTTCAGTTACCTTTGTCCATTTACGTTCCGACCATGCCCACTTCTCGTTAAGCGCCTGTACCCTGAACTTTTTTGCCGATCCTTTTCCAGCTTCATCAAGAGACAGTACCAGGTCAGGAGCAAGATAAAGCATCAGGCTTGTTTCCATCTCATCCGCATGCCCGCCCCCTTCTTCAAAGAACAATGACTGATCAATTGCCTGGTACCAGTTACATGTTGCAATGAACATAGCAGGATAACAGGCACCCAGTTCTCTTATCATCTGTCTGAAATCGTTACCGCCATGACCGTTAACTATAAGGAATTTATTTATTCCATGACGGCTCAGCACATCCGTTATATCTTTAAGTATCGCATATTGTGTCGAGGGATTCATATTTATATTGATCCGGATATCGAGTTGTCCGGTATTAACACCAAAAGGGATACCCGGTAAAACGATAACTCTGGCACCTTTTTCAATAGCCTTGCGGGCAGATTCTGCTACAATTTTTTCGGTTTCAATATTACCTGTACCGTACGGAAGATGATAGTTATGTGCTTCTGTTGCACCCCATGGCAGTATGGCTACCTCAACGGGAGCATATTTCAAGGTTTTCCAGTTGGTTTCTGCTAAGATGTATGGATTCATAATTTTTTACTTACAAAAATATGTTATTATTCTTTTCAGGTTTCAGGAGTCTGGTGCCGGATGCCAGATCATAAATTATTGTTGGTAATTACCGGATAAGATTTGTCATATCCTTTTACTGCATGCCATATAATACGGTTAAAGGTATCCTCATCAATCCTGTCGACATCATCAAGATCCTGTTCCAATGATTTCTTTGCCCAATAAAGCTGATCTCCCGTAAGTGAAGTCAGAGGAGGATTCAACTGATCAAGAGGAATATTATTTTTTACCGCTCTATATGGGCTAAAATCCGGCTTATCCGTGAAGCAATCTGTCATTGCTTCAGCTGTCATATCAAGCTGGTTCATAGGAGGCAAACCGAGAATATTTTCGATGGTTCTGACCATATTGATCTGCGAGTAATAAGTAGAAATAACCTCTCCTCTTTTGGTATAAGGACTTATAACCAAACCGACTGTCCGATGGCCATCAACATGATCCAGACCTGCCTGAGGATCATCTTCCGTAACCAAAATACAGGTTTCCTTCCAGAAAATACTATTTGAAATTGCTTCAATAATCTGCCCCAGTGCAAGATCATTATCAGCCACAGCGGCCTGTGGTGTTGGCATACCCGGGCGTGTCCCTGAGGTATGATCATTAGGAAGAAGCATTATTATGAAATTGGGGAAATTGCCATTCTTTTCGAATTCTCTGAATTCCTTTAAAAATTCGGCAGCACGGTAAACATCCGGAACTTTATTAGGAAATCCAACATACGTAGGACATATATAAGAAGTTAACTGTTCCAGTTTCGCTTTTGCCCTTATCTTTATTTTATTGGCGCCCTCAAGGAAATCATGATAAATATCTGTAAATGTTGCAGATGCAGGCTCGATCACAGCATTCACAAACTCTCCGTAATTCCTGAATGTCAGTCCGTTCCTGAGCACATTATCCCAGATAAATCCTGAACTGGCATAAGCAAGGGCATCATCTCCGTCATACGGATAGCTTCGGGCAAATCCACCGAATGACTTTTCCAGATAATCAGTCACATATGCTTCATCTGTCCATTGATGTCCGTCGGCACTTAAAACACCGCTGCAATAAAAGTTATCTAGAAGGACAAATGTTTCTGCAAGCAAATGATGATTAGGTGTAATTTCCCTGCCGAATTCCACCAGACTTGTATCGCCATCACCCTGTGGCATATCACCAAATACCTGATCATATGTACGGTTTTCCTTTATAATATAAACTACATGTTTGAAGACGGAAGACTGACCTGTAAATTCCGGAACAGGAACCTTTTTCAATGATTTATCAATTGGCTGAAGTTCTTTCAGCATTTCTGCATACGAATTATTCATGTGTACAGTTTCCGTCATTTTCTTAAGTTCCTTTTCTCCGGGAATTTTGATTATTGAAACGGAACCCAAATGATCGTGAGAATTATAGCCTTTTCTGTCAATCCTCTGATTTCTCGACCCAATACCTTTTACGTTTGCCACAAATATTTTATTTCCGGCCTTATTCAGCACAACTGATCCCGGATACCAGCCTACCGGTATGGCTCCGGCAATTTCAGCCTTAACTTCAGCATCTGTATCTATATTAATGACACAAATTGAATTCTCCGTACCATTAGCCACAAACAATTGTTTTCCATCGGGAGAAATTGTAAGGTCGCCGGGGCCACTTCCAAAAGGAATATTTTCAAGCATGTGTACCGAGATCGTTTTAATAACAACATCGTCTTCAGTATTGATGACAGATATCTGATCACTGTTTGCGCATGCCACATAAAGAAGCTTTTTATCAGGGCTCAGTACCATACCGGAAGGATGGAGACCCACTTCAATAACTTTCACCTGTTCTTTCCGCTCCGGATCAACCACGGATATTGCTCCGTTATTGGCAATTCCTGTCTGTGGATCTACCAGAATCTTGCTTCCAGACGTATTATAAACCGATTCTCCCTCCTTTGGCTGCCTGCCTCCCCAATTACTTATATATAATTTTGACGGGGAATGTACAATAACATCGAAAGGAGCCACTCCGACAGGAATCTCTGCAACAGTTCCGGATGGTAGTGATATTATCCCCAGTGAATTGTTGCGGCTCAGTGTTACAAATATTTTATCACCATTTTCATTCATTGCAACTACACCCGGAGCAGGATATCCTCCGGCTTCCGGACCTGGCAAAATTATGGGAGCCTGCCATTCCATTATGTTATTCTTACTGAGTGATGCCACACATATTCTGTCCTGTGCATCGGTAACATATACTCTTCTGCCATCGGGAGAGAGGCATATGCCTGTAAATGAGGCGCCACTCTTTTCAAATGGCAATGACTGCAATACAGTTCTGTCGCTGAGCCTTATCAGGTCAAGATCCAGCCTGTTTTTCACAAGAAGGAAGCGTTCATCCTGTGTAAGGATAAGATCAACAGGTCTTCCAGGCAACAGTATCTGATAACCTGCAGGCCGCAGTAACTGATTTGAAGGAACAAGAATACTGCCGTCAGGCTGGGGCCCTACCTTCCGCAGATCAACATTTACTTTATCCTGTGTTCCACATCCGGTTATCAGATACAGAATAAACAGCACAAATACGATAAAATTTGAGTTTGTCTTCATTTTACAGCTTTTATGTAAATAGTTATAATTCAGCATTTCAGTGTCTTTGGTGCTGCCTGGCGGTTTCCCAGCGCCGGTCGCAGAATCAAATCAGTGAATCTTTTCAATCATGACCGGTAAAGATATTACCTCATTTCTGATACCAAAACCAGCTGCAAAAAAATTCTCCGGTGATGATTCCAAAGTACGATACGCGGAACCGTCCATATATATTCTCAGTACTATCTCAGCAGGCCTAATATACCGCTGTCTGTAATAATTGCTGAAAGAAGGAGCATTTGAACTTACAGCCACCGCAAAAACTCTTTCAGAAGGAACTGCATAAGCCAGATCAGGATCTTTAAAAAAAATTTTACATGATACAAAAGCCAAACAAAACAGACTAATAACCGGAAAAATAACAACAAACCTTTTTCTCATGATATAGTCTTTTGTGTTCTAAAAGGAATTTGGAAAATATCAAATTAATATGAAAATGTCAAGAGGATTTTAAAATCATATTTACTTCTGTGGAAATTGTCATTGATAAACAAATATTTTATATAAATTTAGACTAAAATTATAAACTTACATCTTTCGCAATAAGATCATAAAATGAAAAAACGGTTATTACTAATTAGTTTAGCTCTAATTATATTTCCTCAGATTTACGGACAGGTACTTGGACTTAAAGGAGGTTTATCATTTGCCCGGGGAAAATATTCAATATATGACGTAAAATCATCATCAGGGAGTCTGTTCGGTATCAATGCCGGGATTCTGGGTGAAGTTCCCTTATCAGATGCTCTGTCACTGGGGACAGGTGTCTCATTTATAAAAAAAGGCCTTAAAACAGATGTCTTCAAATTACCTGTCAGATATTGTGAATTTCCTATAAACCTGACCTACAGGATCGATTTCATATCATGGAATTTATATGCCCAGGCAGGACCCTATGCTGCGGTTGGTATTTCTGCGAAAAAGAAAAGCAATGTAACTGACAAAATAAAATTCGGGACACGGGCTTCAGAATTTAAAAGAATGGATTATGGCATAAACCTGGGCGGAGGTTTCGAAATTAACAACGTGCAGATTGGTGTTAATTACGGATTCGGATTTATAAACATTTCTCATTCATACAGAGAAGTAGTACGCAACAGAGTATTTAACGTTTCAGCAGTGTATTATATAGAAGATGTCGGATACGCTTTCAGCAAGCTCTGGAACTGGATATTTTGACAGCACATAA
>CAZPMM010000095.1:0-6737 GCA_964587405.1 uncultured Rikenellaceae bacterium | reverse complement strand
CTTCCCGGTCGAGATAATTCTGAAGGTTTTGCAGATCAGCAAGAGTTGCTGTTGTGAAAGTATTTATTTCGAGTCTGAAATCATCAAGAGGGTGGGATGAGAGATAAATGCCTATTACCTCCTTTTCTCTGTTCAGTTTTTCAAGTTTTGGCCAGTCGGGGCAGGAAGATGGTTCGGGTCTGACCATGTCAAATCCTCCGAATTCCCCGAAAAGAGTCTGGCTGCTGGTCTGTTTAATTGTTTTTGCATTATGCCCGTAGCGGATCAGGCTTTCGATAAAGCTTGATCCTTTTGTATCCAGGGCAAAATACTGTGCCCTGGATATGTTTTCAAAACAGTCAAATGCTCCAGCCACAGCCATTGCTTCCAGATTCTTTTTATTAAGTGAATTAAGGTTCACTCTTTCAACAAGGTCATAAACATCCTTATAAAATCCGTTTTTTTCTCTTTCTTCAATTAGCTGGACAACGGCATTTTCACCAACACCTTTTATTGCACCCAGTCCGAATCTTATATTTCCATCCTTGTTTACCGTGAAATTTATATTACTCTCATTCACATCAGGACCAAGCACTTCCATTCCCATGCGTCTTGTCTCATCCATGAAGGTGGTTATTTTTTTGATATCATTGATATTCCGGCTCAGGACGGCAGCCATGAATTCAGCCGGGTAATGTGCCTTAAGGTATCCTGTCTGATAAGCAACGAAGGCATAACAGGTGGAATGAGATTTATTGAAAGCATATTCAGCAAATGATTCCCAGTCGCTCCATATTTTCTGAACGGTTTCTTCATCATATCCTTTCATGAGGCAGCCCTGCAGGAACTTAACCTTCATTTCATCCATGATCGACCGTTTTTTCTTTCCCATTGCTTTACGCAGGTTATCGGCTTCACCTTTTGTAAATCCTGCCAGTTCCTGTGAAAGGAGCATCACCTGTTCCTGGTAGACAGTTATACCATAGGTATCATTCAGGTATTTTTCCATTACAGGCATGGTATATTCAACTTTTTTTCCGGAATATTTCCTCTTTATGAATTCGCGTATGTACTCCATAGGACCCGGTCTGTACAATGCATTCATGGCTATCAGATCCTCAAACCTGTTTGGCTTAAGCTCCTTAAGATACCTTTTCATTCCGGTTGATTCAAACTGGAATATCGCAGTCGTTTCCCCATTGCTGAACAGCTCAAAAGTCTTGTTATCATTAAGGGGAATGGAATTAATATCAATTGTGATCCCTTTCGATTTTTTTATATTCTGTAAGGCATCTTTTATTATTGAAAGGGTTTTCAGTCCGAGGAAATCCATTTTGAGAAGTCCCACAGCCTGGACATGATTTCCGTCGTATTGTGTCACATACAGCTCTGTATCCTTTGCTGTACAAAGGGGAATATAGTTATCGAGCGGGTCTTTGCTAATGATAATACCGCAGGCATGTACTCCTGTCTGTCTTACTGAACCTTCAAGTACTTCAGCATATTTTAGAGTTTGTGCAATGAGTTTGTTTGAAGAATCTCTTTCTTTTGCAAGTTCAGGAACTTCTTCATAAGCCTGAAGGAGAGTTGTTCCGGGTTTGTCGGGAACAAGTTTTGCCAGACGGTCGGCATCAGGAAGAGGCAGTTTCTGAACTCTTGCCACATCCCTGATCGCCATTTTAGCTGCCATCGAACCAAAGGTAATTATATGTGCAACGTTTTCATAACCGTATTTATTGACCACATATTTTAATACGGATTCTCTTCCGTCCTCGTCAAAATCGATGTCAATATCCGGCATTGAAGTACGGTCAAGGTTGAGAAAGCGTTCAAAGAGCAATCCGTATTTTATGGGGTCAATATCTGTGATTTTGAGGCAGTATGCCACTGCTGATCCCGCGGCAGAACCTCTCCCCGGGCCGACAGAAACACCTATTTCACGTGCTGCTTTAAGAAAATCCCAGACTATCAGGAAATAACCGGGGAAACCCATCTTGGCTATCGTCTGTAACTCAAAATCGATCCTTTCACTTTGTTCATTATTTAATGTACCCCATCTCTCAGAAGCCCCTTCATAGGTAAGAAATCTCAGATATTCATTTTTATCCTTATATCCTTCGGGCAAATCAAAATCAGGCATTATCGGATCATGATCTAGCTTGTATTTTTCAATCTTGCCAACAACTTCAGCAACGTTATCAATAGCTTCAGGAATATCACTGAAGATCTTCCTCATCTCTTCTTCGGTCTTGAGATATTCCTGTTTTGTATAGCGCAACCTGTCAGGATCATCAATATCTTTTGCAGTATTTATACAGATCAGGCGATCGTGAGCTTCAGCATCTTCTGCATTTATAAAATGAACATCATTTGTTGCAATGATCTTTACATCATTTTTTGCAGCCAGCTTTTTAATGATTTCTATGGCTTTCTGTTGCTGGGGGAATACTGTCATATCGGCTTCAGGATCATAAGTCTCATGCCTCTGTATTTCGAGATAAAAGTCCTTGCCAAAAATATTAATATAGTTTTTCAGTGCGGCTTCAGCACCTTCAACCGAACCGTGAATGATTTCATCCGGTATTTCCCCTGCGAGACAGGCAGATGAGGCTATAAGGCCTTCACTGTATCGGGCAAGAAGTTCCTTATCGACACGCGGTTTGTAATAAAAACCTTTTATCCAGGCAAGCGAGATGAGCTTTATCAGGTTCTTATATCCCTGAAGATTTTTTGCCAGCAAAATAAGATGGTCCCCCGAACGGTCTTCCTTCCCCGATACTTCTGAAATGGATCTTTTGGCAACATAGATCTCACATCCGATAATCGGTTTTATGCCCTTTTTTATAGCAGTATTGTGAAACTCTTTTACACCAAACATATTTCCATGATCAGTTATTGCTACGGCTTCCATTCCCATGGATTTTACTTTATCAATAAGAAGAGGGATACTTGAGGCTCCGTCCAGAATTGAATATTGCGTATGTACATGTAAGTGAGAGAAAACTGCCATAATCAAGGAGATTTGGGTCGACTGACCAATGTACAAAAGTATTTAAAAATGCAGAATGACAGGACAAGATAAACCGGTTGTTGATAAATAATCATTCGGGATTACATAATTATAAACCTGGAAGTGCAATCTGTTGATTAGTCTGGAAGCAGGGGAAATTTATTTTTGCATTGTTTCTTATACAGCAAAGAGTTTCTGCAAATGTTGTTAAATATGTAAATACAAGAACTGACCTTTCAGAAAATGAAGGATATTAATAAGATTGTTCATTTAAATAAAAAACATATCTTTGCACCCACAATTTTAAAAAAGGTAAATAAAAGCGTTTAGAATTAATGGCAGTTAAAATCAGATTAGCTAGGAAAGGCCGCAGGAAACTGGCCTATTACCACATTGTGGTAGCAAATAGCAGGTCGCCACGGGATGGCAGATATATTGAAAAGATCGGAAGATATAATCCGCTCACTAACCCGGCCACAATCGAACTTGATTTCGATAAGGCTCTCGGTTGGCTGCAAAATGGCGCATTACCTACTGAAACATGCAGAGCGATCCTCTCTTACAAAGGTGTGCTTATCAAAAAGCATCTTCTCGAAGGAGTAAAAAAAGGTGCATTTGATGAAGCTGAAGCCGACAAACGTTTTGAAGAGTGGATGAAGCAGAAAGAAGCAAAGATCGATGCAAAAAAATCCGGTCTCGAAAAAACCAGAGAAGAAGCAATTGCTAAAAAACTGGCATCCGAAAAACTTATAAACGAAGAACGGGCTGCAAAACTGGCAAAACGACAGGCTGAATTGGCAGCAAAAGCTGAAGCAGAAAGTCAGTCAGAACTGATAGCAGAAGAACAACCTGCAGAAGATGCCCCTGTAAGTGAACCGGCTCCCGAAACAACTTCCGAAGAAAAACCTCAGGAGTAAAGATAAAAGACCATCTGGCCGATGGACTCTGATCCCAAAATATTGCTGGGAAGGATAATCAAATCCAGCGGCTTCAATGGTGAGGTTACAGTGAGGCTGGAAAAAGCTTTTCAAAAGAATCTTCCCGAAATAGAATCGGTTTTCCTCGAAATTGAAGGGAAAGCGGTTCCTTTTTTCGTGTCTTCTTCCGAAATGCCTGATAAAACTCTTATCAGACTCGTTTTTGAAGGTTATGATTCCTATGAAAAAATTAAGGAATTCATAGGCTGCAGAATTTTTCTGACTTCAGAGACCTGTGAAAAAGTTTCAGAAAATGATATCAACCACCTTAAAGGATACAGAATCTATACTTTATATAATGAACTCCTGGGAACCATTCAGGAAATAATTAAAAATCCCGGACAGTTGCTTTTGTCAATATTGCCGGAGGAGGGGAATAATATCCTTATACCCTTACATGAAGATTTTATTGTAAATCTTGATCACCATAAGAAGATGATCATAATGGATCTGCCGGATGGATTAACGGATCTCAATAATCCCGCTTTTCATTAAATTAGGTTATAATCAGATTCCTGCAGAATATCATATTTAATTAATTTTTTCTGAAGGAACTTTCTGTGTGGAGATGCAGCTACCGGCAGAAAAATTTATTTCCTGATAATATTTATAACACCATTGTATTCCACACGTATCACTGGTGAAGGAGTGTATTTCTTATAATCATCACGGCGGTAACTGACGACATAATCGGCATTTTTAAGAAGATCAGGATCAATCTCTTCGAAGTTGGAAGGGTACGGTTTTCCGCTGATATTCGCTGATGTGGATACAAGCGGTCTGCGGAACCTGCTTATCAGCTCATTGCAGAACTGCTCATTGCAAATCCTTATTGCAACTGAATTATCACCTGCATATATTCCTTTTGCAAGATTCTTTCCGTCCGGATAAATTATAGTTAAGGGGCTGTCAGATATTTCTGTCAGTTCATATGCAATGCCCGGAATTTCTTTCACGTATCGTTCCAGCATTGTAAGTCCGTTGACCAGGACAATGAGACTCCTGTTTCCGTTTCGGGATTTTATATTATATACCTTCTCAACTGCTTCCGGATTGGTTGCATCGCATCCTATTCCCCATACCGTATCGGTGGGATAAATGATGACCCCTCCTTCGCTAAGCACAGCCATTGATCTTTTTATGTCTTCCTCAATACCAGTCATCGGTTGTTGTTATTCTTTGCGTCATGATTCATTTTACTCAGTTTGGCATATTTCAGGAAACTTGAGTAAGCTGAAATTGAACAGGCTGCATGTCCTCTGAATCCGTCGAGAAATCCAGCTCCTATGAAATATGTTCTGAAGAAACGCCACCATTTATGTACTGAGGCAATCAGGAATCCTCCTTTTTTACCCTGTTTAAAATATTCCGTTGCCATAATGGTGGAAAAGCGGTTTATTTTGTCTATGTGCTCTTCAAATGATTCACAATACCAGTGAATAATATCCTTTTTTATCCTTTTTATTCTGGTGCCAGGATTCAGGCAGAACTTGTCATGAGGATTTGTACCTCTCCATTTTCCTTTTGTAACATTAAACAGCCTGATATGACTGTCGGGGTACCAGCCTGAATGTTTGATCCAATCGCCACAGTAATTTGTAAGACGATTAAATTTGTATCCATCATAAACAAGGTTATCCTTAATCTGAAGGATCGATTCCCTCAACTTTTCACTTAGTTCCTCATCGGCATCAAGCGACAGTACATATTTGTTGGTGGCAAGTGATAATGCATAATTTTTCTGTTCCACATAACCTTCAAAAGGATGTTCAAAGAACCTGACATTGTATTTGTTACATATCTCCTTTGTTGAATCGGTCGAAAAAGAGTCGACCACAACTATTTCATCAACAATTCCCTGTAATGAAGCCAGACATTTGCCTATATGTTTTTCTTCATTATAGGATATTATTACACCGGAAATTTTCGTCATCTTTTTTACACATGAAGGAATTAAACATACTTTACTAATAGCCAACTACTTACTATTTCTTCTGATTTCCGCTTAAAAAATAAATTTCAGCTTCTTCATCCTCTTTACTAGTTCATTGGCAACCTGCATTTCTTCCTCAGCAGTATCAGCTTCAAAAGTGACCGAGAATCTCAGATAATTACCTGCTTCATCCCAGGGAACAGTGGAAATCTGTGCTTCCCTGATAAGGAATTCTGATACTTCGGAAGCAGAACTGAATGTTTTTCCATCTTCAGTTCCTACAGGAGCTTTTACATAACAATAGAACGAACCTTTTGGCTTTTTAGCATCGAATCCGGATTCAATTAAAGAATTTACCAGCAGATCGAATCTCCTGGAATACTTTTCAACAGTCTTTTCAGTTATTTCGATATGATTAAGTGCTGCAATACCTGCTTTCTGTATGGCTCTGAACTGTCCGGAATCGGTATTGTCCTTTACAGTTGCATAAGCGCTTACGGCTTTTTTGTTTCCGCAAACAAAACCAATTCTCCATCCTGTCATATTGAAAGCTTTTGATAAGGAATGAACTTCAATTCCGACATCCATTGCACCCGCGGCAGACAGAAAACTGAGGGGTTTATAACCGTCATAAGTAAGTGCTCCGTATGCAGTATCATGAACTACTATTACATTATTTGCCTTTGCAAATGCAACCACCTTATCAAAAAAATTAATGTCTGCAACAGCACCGGTAGGATTATTGGGATAGTTCAGGTAGAGGAGCCTGGCTTTTTTCAGAACCTCTTCAGGTATGTTATCAAGATCGGGCAGGAAGGAATTTGATTCCAGTAAGGGC
>CAZPMM010000094.1:0-6768 GCA_964587405.1 uncultured Rikenellaceae bacterium | reverse complement strand
AAAAATATCATATTTTGCTGAAAAATTTCCCGGGATCAGAAAATATATACAACATGTTTCCATTTTCCTGTTCAGTATAATAGCTGTTGTGATAATACTGACATGGAAAAAGGAATTTAACTTCAGGCAGATAGCCGGTACCGTGATAGTCGTTACAACCTGTTACTCTGTTTTATTCTTTTTCTTTCTTCAGTTCAGGCAGGAAGTATTACGCGTAGTCCTGAAAACATTTTTCATTCTTTTGTCAATCCTGACCTTTCTGATAGTCACACGGATTGTATCAGATCTTGAAACAAAGAATATAATATTTCTTGTGCCCTATGCAATTATTCCTGTTATAATAAGAACGTTTTATGATGCAAAGCTTGCCTTATTCATTCTGTTGATCACTATTTTGCTGGCAGGTTTTATGATACCTGATTCCCATGTTTTCATATTGATTTCCTTCGTTTCGGGAATGGTTGCGATCTTTTCACTTACCAATAATTTCAGGAAATCAAAGCTTTTGTTTACATCACTCGTTGTGATTGTCAGTAATTTTATACTATATTCTGGTATATTACTGATGCGTTCGGGGTCTGAAGTACAATATGATCCTTATGATTTTCTTTTGCTTGGCCTCAACGGGTTTTTCATTATTTTGAGTTATCCGCTCATATTGCTTTTCGAGCAGGAGTTTCTTCTTGTTTCCGATAGCACCCTTCTTGAACTTGCCGATATAAATCAACCTCTGTTGAGAAAGCTTGCTGTTGAAGCACCCGGCTCATTCCAACATTCCCTTCAGGTTTCAAATCTGGCAGAAGAAGCTGCAAGAACAATAGGTGCAAATGTAAATCTTGTGCGTACAGGAGCTCTTTATCATGATATCGGTAAGATTGCAAAACCGACATACTACGTAGAAAATCAGAAAGAAGGGATAAGTCCTCATGATAATATGGATCCAAGAGAAAGCTCAAAGGTCATTATCAATCATGTCAAGAATGGTATAGTACTTGCCAAAAATTATAAGATTCCTGTACCTGTTATTGATTTTATACGTACCCATCACGGAACGACTATTGCATATTTTTTCTACAAAAAATATATTGATCTGCATCCGGAGGAAAATGGTATGGAAAAATATTTTGTTTATCCCGGGCCAAAACCATTCTCAAAAGAAACAGCCATTGTAATGATGGCAGATGCTGTTGAAGCATCTTCAAGAAGCCTCAATTCGTATACTGAAGACAATATCAGTGAACTGGTTGAAAGGATCATATATTTACAGGAACAGGATGGTCAGTTTGCGGATGTGCCGATAACGTACAAGGATATGTCGGATATAAAAAGTGCTTTCAAGAAAAGGCTCACCAATATATATCATGCAAGAATAGCCTATCCTGACAGGATTTAGCGCATATCTATAATTTCCACACCTTTGTATCTGTCCGGATAAAATTTGAACATTCCGGGTTCAGGCTGTTGTTTCAGATTATATTCCCGTACAATAAGTGTAATTGTTATTCCATCTCTTCTTTTGTATTCGAAACTTATCAGATCGAGAGAAGGTTTTTTAATTGTCAGTCTTACCCTGATCAGTTCATCTTTTATTTCTACGGGATAAAGATCGATGAGGTATGAATCCTTCTTATCCTCAACCAGTCTGTATTTGTATCCTTTTTTGTACATTGTAAAAATCGAGGAAGGTCGTGTTTCAAACGAATTATCTTTTTTATCAGGACGTGTAATAGTCACCTCTTTTTCAACAGGAAGATAATTCCAGGAGTTTTCTCCATCATACCATGTTATGTTATCGTGAAGGTCAAGCCTGTAATTATCTTTGCAAAGGATAATGGTTCCGGAAATAGTGTCCTTTGATTTCTCTGCCATATCTTCGGTAACCATTAGGAATTTCATTGATATTGATGGTGCAGAAGAAGCTGTTGATGAGAATTTATCAAGTATGCTTAGGGCTTTCGGATCATTTTGAGCCGATATGGTTTGCTGGAAAATGAGCAGAAGAAGTATATGAGTCAGCTTATTCATCAGAATATAGTTTTTATTTCAATGGTATGATGCCTGTCCCGCTCAAGCGGGGGAACCGCACATGATTGAAGCTTATATTCATTACGTGTTTGAGTTTGAATTCAATCATGTGGGTTTCATCTTTTATTCAAGGTTACTCAAAATCTGTTCCAATTGCATCAGATCCATACAAAGAACATCTCTTGCCTTGCTTCCCTCAAAAGGTCCGACGATACCTGCCGCTTCCAGCTGGTCGATAATTCTCCCTGCTCTGTTATATCCTATCGACAGTTTTCTCTGAATAAGTGAAGTTGATCCCTGCTGATGTTGTACCACAAGTCTTGCTGCTTCTTCAAACATAGAATCTTTTTTCTTCAAATCGACTTCGGAAGATCCTCCGTCATTATCATTGATATATTCGGGAAGGTGCATTGCATCGGGAAAACCCTGTTGCGATCCTATATATTCGGTAAGTTCTTCGATCTCGGAGGTGTCGATGAATGCACACTGGACTCTTACAGGTTCCGCCCCTGAGGAAATAAGCATATCTCCGTTGCCAACCAGACGGTCAGCGCCTGTGATATCAAGGATTGTCCTGGAGTCGATGGATGAGAAGACACGGAATGCAATTCTGGTTGGGAAGTTGGCTTTAATAAAACCGGTAATTATATTCGTGGTCGGACGCTGGGTTGAAATAATAAGATGAATTCCGATTGCCCTTGCTACCTGTGCCAGCCTTCCGAGAGGCCCTTCTATTTCCCTTCCTGCAGTCATGATCAGGTCGGCAAACTCATCAATTACCAGAACGATATAGGGAAGATACCTGTGGCCTTTTTCCGGATTAAGTCTTCTTGTAATGAATTTTTCATTATACTCTTTGATATTTCTTGACTGTGCGGCTTTGAGAAGCTCGAGCCGGTTATCCATTTCAATACATAAGGAATAGAGAGTGTTGATTACTTTCTGGGTATCTGTGATAATTGCATCTTCCTCCCCGGGAAGCTTTGCAAGGTAGTGACGTTCTATTTTTGAATATAAAGGTAATTCAACTCTTTTCGGATCAATAAGAACAAATTTCAGCTCAGCAGGATGCTTTTTATATAGGATAGATGTTATAATTGTATTCAAACCAACCGATTTACCCTGTCCGGTAGCTCCTGCAACCAGCAGATGGGGCATCTTCGTTAGATCAACAATATATGGATCATTTGTGATGGTACGTCCTAAAGCAAGTGCAATATCATATCTCGATTCCTGAAATGCCCTTGACGCTATAAGAGATCGCATTGATACTATTTCAGGCTTTTTGTTGGGAACTTCAATGCCGACAGTTCCTCTTCCGGGTATCGGAGCAATGATCCTTATCCCCATGGCTGAAAGGTTAAGGGCAATATCGTCTTCAAGAGATTTGATACGGGCAAGCTTAACACCTCTTTCCGGAATTATTTCATACAGAGTAACCGTTGGGCCTACAGTTGCAGAAATATGTTTGATGCTTATTTTATAATCACCAAGGGTCTTGATTATGTTTTCTTTGTTCTCAAGAACTTCGTTGTTATCGAAAGCGTTACCCGTTTTATGATCCTTCAGAATTGATACGGGCGGAAATTTGTAATGTGAAAGATCAAGACGAGGATCATAATTTTCCATTATCTTTTCTACCTCTTCATCTGGCATCAGATCATCAGGTTCCGGTTTTGTAATATGTATACCCGGCTTTTTCTCCTTTACACGCAGTTGCAGATCATTGTCCAGATCATGTATAAGAGATCCTCCCGATAGTGATGTCCCCTTTATTTCATCGTTGTAATGATCTGAATCGTCAATCTTTGTCCTGTTATCAATATGGAATCCAATGTTTTCCTTAGCCTTTTCACCTGATAATAATAATTCAGGGTCAGTCTCGTTTATTATGTTTTTCTGTGAAGAAGTTCCATACTCTTTCTTTTTGGAAAGGAATGCCGGAAATTTGGGAACGAAAGCTGATAAGGGTACTTTTAATGCAAATACAAAAAATATTATTGTTAGGAAGATCAGTATAATGGATGTACCGGGTTTACCCACAAAAGCATTAAGCCAGTTGGTTATGTGGTAACCGTGAGCTCCGCCAGGCCCTCCGTAAAGGTATCCGTCGGCATTCCCGAAAATAAAACCAAGAATGAGAGACAGGAGTATGGTGGCAAATGTAAATTTCGCAATCAAGCTCCATAAACGTATTTTGGGAAATTTAAGAAGATAGAGACCAAGTGTACCGAAGATCATGGGAATAAAGAATGCACCAAGTCCGAAACCATTGCTGATCATCATATAGGAAAGGTAATGCCCGCTTTTTCCTGACCAGTTTTTTACCTCTATATCCGGACCTGAAATAATATCGGTACTGGAAATGCTCAAATCGGTTTTCCACCAGATCAGATAAGCAATAAATGCAAGGAACAAATAAACGGCAAAACCGGTAATAAGAACACCGCTTAGGAACCTCATTCTTTCATCAGAGAAGAATGGTTTTCTTTTTCCTTTGTTTTTTAAGGTTTTATCAGCTCTCTTAGACACGTCTTTCTTATCCTTGTCCGTTATGCGTATTAAAAAACGCAAGGCAAAGTTAGTAATTATTCGAAATCCAAAAACAATTTAGTAAATGACTCTGCGCCCTGAGCCATACTTACAAACAAATAAATCTGTTTATTATTTCATCAATATCCTGGCGGGATAATCTGAGATATTTATCTTTCCTTTGGAAAATCTTGTCCGGTATGTCTTTCTTATAAACAGTTTCAACTTCAAAATGCAGTTCGGTCTGATTCATTACAAAAAAGAATTTCATAAGGACTCCGTTTATTTCACTGAAAGGCGTTGCTGCATTTGGATTCTTTATTTTTATTTCGTCGGTATACCAGATCTTATATTTTTTTCCATCATCACCGGGGAAAGAAACTTCAGCTGATTTGCAGTTAAATCCGCATAATACTGTAGTTCCCGGAGTCTTGTAAATTTTCATCCCTTTCATTGCATCTAAGCCCGGATAATTTTCGCCAGGATTTGCAGGATAGAAATATTTGAATCCTAGCAGATTGATATAAGTGTCGAATATTCCCGTTTCAGGATTTGAAAGGTTCAATATTCCGGAATTGCCGAACGGAGCCGATATATTAAAGAGTATTTTGTTATCCTTAAAACATACGATCAGGTTTTTCGGCATAATTTCCCTGGGCATAAAATCTTCTTTACCACTGTAAGTTATGGAATAATGAATCTCCCCCTGATCTAAGTTGATCCCTCCCATATGTATGCAGGAATTACTGCTTACTGCAATTATTGAGGCAAATAGCAACGATACAATGACTCTCACTGATCTGTTTTTTGAGTTTTGTAAAAGTAGCATTTTTTTTTAATATCAAACCATCTATATGTCAAATGCTTATTATGTTAATGATTTAGGAGCCCGGATATTCCACGAAATTTTAACTTATTTCAGGTAAACTTGCAGTCATTGAAACTGATGTAAATGGCTTTTCCGGCATGAGACTGGCATCGATATATGATAGGAAAAATAATGGAAAATGATGATGATATGAAGTGAATCATTCATAGTAAATGAAGTACCTTTTAATAAATTTATAACTTTGTTGCCCGACAATAAAATTAAATAACAGTATGCCGGTACTTTGCTATTCAGCTGAGTTGATGGCACCATAAACTTATGTATCATGGAAATAAATCTTAAAAACCGTCATTTTCTGAAGCTTCTTGATTTTTCTCCTGAGGAGATAAGTTATTTACTGGATCTTGCCATGAAGCTTAAAGAAGATAAAAGATCGGGCAGGGAAATACCAGGGTTGAAAGGTAAGAATATTGCACTCATATTCGAAAAGACCTCTACGCGTACAAGGTGTGCATTTGAGGTTGCGGCATTTGATCAGGGTGCAAATATAACTTATCTGGGCCCGGTTGGTTCGCAGATAGGGCACAAGGAGTCGATGAAGGATACTGCAAGGGTTCTCGGACGTATGTATGACGGGATTGAATACCGCGGATTCGGGCAGAAGCTGGTGGAAGAGCTTGCTGAGTATTCAGGAGTCCCGGTCTGGAACGGACTTACAAATGAGTTTCATCCAACACAGATACTTGCCGATTTTATGACCATGCGGGAACATTCCGATAAGCCTCTGAGCAGTATGTCGTTATGTTATCTTGGAGATGCACGCTTTAATATGGGAAATTCCCTTATGGCAGGGTCGGCGAAAATGGGAATTGATTTCAGGATTGCAGCTCCGAAAACTTTTCAGCCTTCTGATGAACTGGTGAGAACATGTAAATCAGTTGCTGCCGGGACTGGTGCGAAAATTACGATTACTTCAGATCTTGACGAAGCGGTAAAGGGTGTTGATTTTCTTTATACAGATGTATGGGTTTCAATGGGAGAACCGGAGAATGTATGGGAGGAAAGGATAAAGCTGCTCAGACCATATCAGGTAAATATGGATGTGATCAGAAAAACCGGAAATCCCGGCGTTAAATTCCTTCATTGCCTTCCTGCTTTTCATAACAGGGATACGAAAATTGGTGAAGAGATATATCTGAAATATGGCCTTGACGGAATGGAGGTTACAGAAGATGTTTTCGAATCAGAACACTCAATAGTATTTGACGAAGCTGAAAACCGGCTGCATACAATTAAGGCTGTAATGGTGGCAACACTTCAGGAAATCAGTTCCTTTACAAAATAAAATGTCATAGCAAAAGAGGCGGCAAGTTTAAGTCCGA
>CAZPMM010000093.1:0-6779 GCA_964587405.1 uncultured Rikenellaceae bacterium | reverse complement strand
AAGGTATGATGCCTGCCCCTCTCAAGCGAAGTACCCACATGGTTGAAAATTATATTCATTACGTGTTTGCCTTTGAATTCAATCATGTTGGTTTCATCAGAGATAATTTCCAAAACATGTCAATTGTACAGATCAGAATCATATAAATGACCTGTAAAATTAGTTATAATAACCTAATAATATAGTTAATGACCTTAAAATTAAGTTAAAATTTTAAATCCGGACTCCGTATCACAGGTTTTTACATTGAAAGTTAAAGAGATTCAATGATTTTTCCTTATCCGGATGAACCGTGTGAAACAGTGTCAGAATAGGTAAGATTGTTTATAATGGCCTTCATATGTTAATAATTAGATTATGGTCAGAATATTATTATTATTTATATTTGATTTACTGCAATGCAACTGACATGAAGATGTGAAGAAGTCTCATTATCTTATATGATCATGCGCTATTAATATATGTGAAAATCTTTAGTTTCATTAATTATTGTTCTATGAAGAAAGTGAAGCCTGCAGAGACTGTAAAGGAAAAGAAACTGATCCGTATAAATGATTACACCTGGATCGAAAAACGGGTAAATGAATCGGAAGAAGCAGCCCGGCAGAAATTCCTGCTTAAATTATCAAAAGCTGATAACAACAACGAACCTTCCGATCAGATTTTTAATTAGTATTTCTGTTTGTTTTAACTGGTATCAGGGATACTGGGAGAGGGGAACAATATTATATGTGAAAATCATATAATATTTTTTTTAAACCTCGATGTTTTTTGATAGTTCCCAACAGACCAGGGGTTGGTGTCATAAACTGATCGTATTATCCCAGGGCATTGACCAGTTTCGATTTTAGATTTTTGAACTGATCTGATTCGGGTAACCGGATTTCAGGGAGATCATTCAGACTCTCATGCGCCACAATTCTGACAGGAGGCCGGCTCATAACCATGATTTCAGCCCCCAGCATTATTGCTTCATCAACATCATGGGTTACAAAAATAACAGTACGCCGGTCATTTTTCCAGATACGCGAAAAAGCCCTTATCATATTTTGTTTCAAAGTAATATCAAGGCCTTTTAATGGTTCATCCATCAGTATTATATCTGACTGACAGGCAAAAGCTCTTCCTATGGAGACACGCTGACGCATGCCTCCGCTGAGCTGCGATGGATAATAATTTGCAAAACCATCCAGTTCAACCAGTCTGATGAGCCGGTCACTTTCCTTATGACGTTCTGAATCAGTCATATCCCTGTCCATTACAAATTCAATATTTCCCCTGACTGTTTTCCAGAGCAATAGCCTTGGATCCTGAAAGATATAAGACATAAGCTTTCCTTCGAATCCGCTCATATTAGCGCTTTCAGGACGGATGATCCCTCCGATTATATTGAGCAATGTTGTTTTTCCACATCCTGAAGGACCAAGAATACAAGTAATAATACCTTCGGTAAAGCTTATGCTGAAGTCCCTGAATAGAGAGATTTTTTCATACTTCTTATTTAGGTTTTCGATACGCAGTGCCATATTCAATTTTTCCAGACTACTATTTTATGTTCACTCCAGCGAATCAGTTTCTCAAAGCCATAACTGATGAGTATGGCTATAATGGTCCAGGCAATTACAGCATCCACATTCAGAAAAGTCTGAGCGCTCTGCATTTTTGTACCTATCCCGTATTTAGGCTGACTCAGTACTTCACCTATAATTATTGCTCTCCATCCAATACCCATGGCACTGGATGCTCCGCTTATAATAAATGGCATTATTGCAGGAATATATACTTCGGTAATAATTCTTCTGCGTTTTATTCTGTAGAATTTTGCCATTTCAATGATACCAGGATCAACACTGCGGATACCGTCAATCACATTTGTACATATAAGAGGGAACATGGTGAGTAGTGCAATGAATACAGGGACTGAGCCGGGATTGAACCAAATGAGTGCCAGAAGAATAAGAGTGATTACCGGAACAGAACGTAAAGTGATCAGCAGAGGCTGCAGAAAAGCATTGAATCCTGAGCTGATACCAGCTATAATACCAAACATCACACCAACAAAAGCAGAGATGATAAACCCTGCCAATCCCCGGATTATTGTTGTTCCTGCCACAGATATAAAACCCGGATCAGTGAACAGACTGATCGCAGTTGCAAATGTTTTGCCCGGTGAAGGAACAATGAAATCGGAGTCAAAATACATGGCAAGTAACTGCCATATTATAAGCATAACGGCAACCGATGCAAGACTCAGATATTGCTTCTTAGTGATAGAAATTTTCATCAGGTAACTTACCTCCGATAATATCAGAGTTCATTTTATAAAAAACATCAAAATATTTTTCAATTTCATTACGAATACCATATGCTCTTATGAAGTTCATGTTTGACCTGGGTATTGAACTGATTGCAACTTCATGGTCGGGAAGAATATTGTATTTCACAATAAGCCTGGCTGCACTGTCCGGATAATTATTTACCCATTTTACAGATCTCTCGCAGGCAGCAATAATTTTTCCGACCATTTCAGGTTCACTTTGTAAAGTACTTCCTTTTACAACGAAGGCTGTCTGGGCTATCGGAAACCCCCGGACTTTGTTCCATTCGCTGTTAAGATCGAAAATGGCATGAACATTTTTGTTTCTGGCCGTTACCAGGCTGACCTGAGGTTCGGAAAGAACACCAAGCCCTGCCTGTCCTGCAGCAACAGCGTTTGCAAGGTCAATATGTGTCGGGAAACTGTAATCAAGTATTATGTCTTTCTCAGGATTTATACCATTCTCTTCAAGCAGGAACCTGAACAGCACATCAGGCGTCATTCCCCTTGCCATTACATATACCCTTTTGTTCCTGAGGTCTTCCCAACTGTTAATGGTTGTATCCCGGCCGAAAAGATATAGAGTTCCCCATACAGGAATGCCTGCCAGTTTGTAATCAAGCCCCTTATTGTATAATAATGCTGCCATGGTTGAAGGAAGAAGCACAAAATCAGCAGTACCGTCCAGCATCATATTCCTTACCCGGATGGGTTCATCCAGTATACTGATCTTAATAGCTTTATTATTGCCATTGTAAATGCTGTCAATAAACCGGATTATCCCCATGGATGAGGGCCCCTTCAGACTGACAATAATGGCAGACGATTTTTCCACGTCAGTCCGGCAGAAAGAAAATAGAAATACGAGAAATATGACAATAAATAAGTTGCGGATCATTATGAAACTTTACACAAATCTATTTAATTTAAAGAATGAGACCTCCGGTAAAAGCGAAAAATTATAAATACCACAGATACGCAAAGGGATAAAGTTGCACAAAGAACTATCAGTTAATTACTTATGTGTAGCATGACTTTGCGGAGACAGCTCAATCATGAATATGTCAACCTGAAGAACTTTCTGCAAAATTGGCTTCAGTTATGCTTATTTTAACAGAAAATATGATAATAATGATTGTTAGTTTTAACACTATTTCTTATTTTTGTGGTGATAAATCAAATAATAATACTGAGGTTATGGAAATATTTTCCGGCCAAGGTTAGAAATTTAATAATAATCTGATCCAAAAGTATTCTGATGGAAAAGAGAACAGGAACAGTACTAATAAGGATTGAAAGTCGCGAAAACGTTCATCTTTTGAACGATATAATTTCTCATCATTCCGGAATCATCATAGGGCGCCAGGGGCTGCCCCGTGAAAATAATCAAAGCATCATTTCTCTCGTTCTTGAAGGTACCACGGATCAGATCGGATCCCTTACAGGCAGTCTTGGCCGTTTAAGTGGAATCCATGTTAAATCGGTACTTTTAAAGAATATCAAAAATGAATAAAACATTTTACTTTTTTGCACTTTGTGCAGCCCTTCTTACTTTGTCTGCTCATGGACAGGAACCGTATAAGCAGGAACTGAAAAGGGACCATGCATCCATTACAGATACGACATTTAGTATTGGTGAAGTTGTTGTTTCGAGTCTCAGAATTGACAGACAGGTAAAAAACCTTCCTGCACCACTGACCGTTGTCAGATCCTTTGATTACCAGAAGCAGTCATCACTTACCCTGTCAAATGTGCTGGATAAGGAATCAGGAATTTCAATGGGAGGCGACGGAGTTTGGTCAACAAATATAAATATACGCGGATTAAGTGAAAACAGGCTGGTTACACTTATTGACGGCAACAGAGTGGAAACAGCCAATGATCTTACAGCATCGATGAGTATGGTCGATATGTATGATGTGGAAAGGGTGGAAGTAATCAAAGGAGCTCAGTCATCATTATATGGTTCAGGTGCAATGGGAGGAATCGTGAATATTATAACAAAAGACGGATATTTTTCAGATAAACCATACCTGACCGGAAATGTTGGTACGGGTTTCGCTTCGGCAAACAAACTGTTCTCGGGACATGCTGATATCAATACAGGTTCTGAGAAATGGTATTTAAGGCTCAGCGGTACTTATAGTAATGCCGATGATATCCGTACTCCGGACGGAGAAATGCCAAACAGTCAGTATAAATATAATAACCTTACAGGTAAGCTTGGGGTCAGACCATTCGACGGACATATTTTCAAACTTCAGGTTCAACGGTACCAGGCAAATGATGTTGGAATACCAGGCGGAGATGCTTTCCCGGGACCGGCTCTTGCAACCTATACAGGAATAGGAAGAGACTTGATATCTGCTAGTTACGAGATAAAAGATTTAAGTAATTCACTTGCCTCTCTTAAATTTGGGTATTTCACCCAGTATATCGACCGCTTTGTTTCACTTATTCCCAACACTGTGTCAAAAACCTTACTGCCAAACGGTAATACTCAACAGACAACTCCCGATCTGTTTACTCCTACAGGAAAACATCTTACTAATGGTGCTCAGATTCAAAGTACGTGGAACCTGTCTGACCGTAATACCTTTATTGCCGGAGTGGATATATGGAGTCGCAAACTGACAACAGAGCGTATTAAATATATTACTGTTGAGGTACTTAATCCTTCAGGAGATGTAATTAAGACCAACAACATAATTCGGGGTGAAACACCGACTCCCAAATCGTCCTTCAGCAGTGCCGGATTGTTTATTGAGGATGAGACCAGATTTCTCGATGATAAGATGACACTTATTGTTGGCAGCAGGCTTGATGGGGTTCTGATAAAGAACAAAGATAATTATGATGTCGATTATATTACAGTAAACGATGTGGTTAATAATTTCCCCGATCGCAGGTTAACTTTTGCTGCAGGATCAGAGAACAGCATATCCTGGAGTGCAAATGCAGGACTGTTATATAACTTTACACAAAATACAGATCTTTCTTTGAATGTTGCCCGGTCTTTCAGAGCACCTTCTCTTGAAGAAAGGTATAAATATATCGACCTTGGAAATTTCGTTCGTCTCGGAGATCCTGCGCTTGACCCTGAAAGCGGACTTTCATTTGATCTTGGTATCAGGAAATGGAGCAGGAACCTGAATTTCCAGGCCGGAATATTTGTTAATCATATCACCAATATGATAGTTGAAACACCTGGTGAGTTTATTTACAAAACTTTTACAGGTACTTCAGGTTATACTCTGGATACTCTGCCTGCACTGATAAACTCAAATGTCAGCAAAGCAATTTTATATGGAGTGGATTATAAATTCGAATATAATTTTTACGGGAATTTTGTTTTATATGGTTCAGGATCATTTGTGCGAGGAAAAGATACAGGTTCCGGAGAAAATCTTCCACTTATCCCGCCGCTCAGAGGACATTTAGGAATACGTTACTCATATAATAGAGTAGGCTCAGCCGAATTAACGGCAACCGGAGCTTCAAAGCAGACAAAGATTGCTGCTGGAGAAAAGGAAACGAATGGATATATCCGCCTGGATATGGTAATATGTTCTGAGAAGATCAGGATTGGCAAAACCGGATTACAGATCTTTACAGGTATTGATAATATAACTGATAAAAGCTATACAAATCACCTTTCAACAAACAGGGGAAGTATAAGTGTGGAGCCTGGACGAAATATTTTTGTCCGTCTTAATTTCTCCTTTTAAAGGATTCGTTCCTGATTGTTACAATATTATTCACAAACTCCGGGAATTTTTCTATAAAATGGGAGTTGGTATACTCTAAGATTTGTTGTATATTTGCATTCCAATAGCCTGAGATATGAAAAATCCTGATTGTTCATTACGGGAAAAATTAATACAACCCGTTGTCAGAGAGCCCTTCAGACCTGAACGGCATTACTTTTCAACTAAGCCGAAACAATGCCCCAGATGCAGATCAGTACTAATTGCCGAATTGCTTTATGGTGAACCGTGCAAATCGACGGAATTATATGCCGATCTGAAAGCCGGACGGGTTGTTCCGGCAGGAAGGACCATGCATGTTGATAAACCAAATCCTACATGGAAATGTCTGGACTGCCAGACTGAAATTTTTCAGAAAGAATCCTGATATACCCTCACATAATCAACATAGTACTACAGGAACTATTGGGAAAATGCTCATTCTTAAAAGTAAAACGACTGTTTTTGTTCATGGCTTCCAAAGCAAATCATTAGTGGAAAATATGCGCAGCACTTGATCGGCAACACCCCGGAAATCTATTCGATGTTTACCTGCTTTTTGAACCTTTCTTACAATTACCGATAAAGGATCTTACCAGTATAAACCTGCGAATCAGGTATGGTGACCTGTCAATGAAGATTCAGTTCTGAAAGGTCTGACTCCGGGAATCATCCCTGTTCCTGCCTCTTCTCAGCAGAAGGAAATAGACAGGTAT